>JAFDZK010000049.1 GCA_018267005.1 Bacteroidota bacterium | reverse complement strand
GAAAAATCTGATAAAAAACACGTGCCGGTAGTAACCAAAAACTCGCTGGCATTCTTCGAAGAATATATCAACAACCCCTCTCCTACAGGCTTTGAGTGGAAAGGACAGGAGTTATGGCTCGATTATATCAAACCATACATCGACGATTATTACGTGGATAATTATGGTACTGCCGTGGGTATTATCAATCCCAAAGCGAAGTACAAAGTGGTGATCGAAGCACATGCCGACGAGATATCCTGGTTTGTGAATTACATCACCAGCGATGGGCTGATCTATGTGATCCGCAATGGCGGTTCCGACCACCAGATTGCGCCTTCGAAACGTGTAAATATTCATACCGACAAAGGGATAGTAAAAGCCGTATTCGGCTGGCCTGCCATTCATACGCGCGCCGGCGAAAAGGAGGAACCGCCCACGCTGAAAAACATATTTCTCGATTGCGGCTGCACCTCAAAGGAAGAGGTTGAGAAGTTGGGGATTTATGTGGGCTGCGTGATCACCTATGAAGATGAGTTCATGGTGCTGAATGACCGCTATTATGTCGGCCGCGCGCTTGATAACCGCGCGGGCGGATTCATGATAGCCGAGGTTGCCCGGTTACTGCATGAAAATAAAAAGAAACTGCCATTCGGTCTTTATATAGTGAATGCGGTACAGGAAGAGATCGGTTTGCGCGGGGCTGAAATGATCGCGCATCATATCAAGCCCAACCTCGCAATTATCACCGACGTTACCCATGACACACAAACGCCTATGATCACCAAAACTGCACAGGGCGACCTGGCCTGCGGTAAAGGCCCGGTAGTATCATACGCCCCGGCCGTTCAAAACAACGTTAACAAACTACTGATCGAAACCGCTCAAAAGGCCGATATACCGTTCCAGCGCCAGGCATCGTCACGTTCGACAGGTACCGATACGGACGCCTTTGCATATTCTAACGACGGTGTTCCGTCGGCGCTCATTTCTTTGCCGCTGCGCTATATGCATACCACCGTGGAAATGATCCATAAAGAGGATGTCGACAATGTGATCCGACTTATTTACGAGGTGTTGCTGCATGTGAAGGATGGGCACGATTTCAGGTATATTAAATAATTAAGTTCTCCCAACTTTTATAAAACATTTTGGGTATAAATGCCTTTGGAGATATAATTAAAGCAAACACTCACCTAACAGAAAATATGAAACCCACCCTATTGATCCTGGCAGCGGGAATGGCCAGCCGCTATGGAAGCATGAAACAGGTCGACGGTTTTGGTCCGCATGGCGAAACCATCATCGATTATTCTATTTATGACGCCATCAACGCAGGCTTTGGCAAGATCAGCTTCATTATCCGCGAAGAATTTGCGGATCAATTCAAGTCGATCTTCGAACCCAAATTAAAGGGCCGCGTTGAAACCGATTATGTATTCCAGAGTTACGACCTTACACCGTTCGGCATCAACAAAACCATCGAAAGGGCAAAACCGTGGGGTACGCAGCATGCGGTACTCTCGGCACGTAACCAGGTGCATGAGCCATTCTGCGTGATCAATGCCGATGACTATTATGGTCGTGAAGCCTTTGAAAAGATGGCGAAGTTCCTGACCACCGAGGTATCGGATCATCAATATTCCATCATCGGGTACCAGATCGATAAAACTTTGTCGGACTATGGTTCCGTATCACGCGGCGTTTGTAAAGTGGACGAAAAAGGCAATATGGTCGAGATCAACGAACGCACAGAAGTATATTTCAAGGAAGATGGCTCGGTAGCCTATAAAGATGCTAACGGCGAACATTCACTTCCGAACGATACCCGCGTATCGATGAACTTCTGGGGCTTTACTCCCGCGATATTCAAGCAAAGCGAGCCGATGTTCAAAAAATTTGTTGAGGCCAACGAGAATAATCCTAAGGCTGAATTCTTCATTCCCCTGGCAGCCGACGAACTGATCAAAAGCGGGACAGCATCATTCAAGGTGATTCCGACTTCATCCAAATGGTTCGGTGTTACCTATAAGGAAGATAAACCGATCGTGCAAAAAAGCATTTCCAACCTGGTTGCAAGCGGGGTATATCCGGAGAATTTGTGGCCGTAAATAATCCACTCATAAAAACAAAAAAGTCCGTTTAGAAATAATCCGGACTTTTTTGTTATCAGTATTTTAGCACATGCCAAATACCTTTTCTCAAATCTATTTACAATTCGTTTTCGCTGTTCAGCACCGGCAAAGCTTAATTCCCGGAGGGCACAAGGAAGAATTACATAAATATATAACCGGACTTGTTCAAAACAGGAAAGCTAAAATGCTCGCTGTGAATTGCATGCCTGATCACATTCATCTATTCGTTGGATTCAAGCCAACAGTCCTGATCTCAGATTTTGTAAAAGAAATAAAAGTTGAAAGCAATGAGTTTATTAATAACAAGAAATGGATTATGGGTAAATTCAGTTGGCAAGAAGGATATGGCGTATTTTCTTATTCCCATTCACAAATTGACGCTGTAATAAAATATGTTTTGAACCAGGAAAGCCATCATCAAAAACGGTCATTCAAAGAGGAGTATATTGAACTATTGAAAAAGTTTGAGATAGCTTATGAAGAACGCGTTCTATTCGAGTTCCCGGAATAGTTCGTTACAGGAGGCTCCTACGGGAGCCAAACTTGATTTTTTTTAGCGCTTCTATAAACAGGGAACTCCTACGGAGTTATCCTGCATTCGATATTTCGCCCCATTAGGAACACCCTGTTTATAGCAAAAATCCAAATTGTCCTGGGCTCCATAGGAACTTTCATAAAAACGAGGAACTCCAACGGAGTTCCTTCGCCATATCCCCTTGCTCCGCTAGGAGCATCCTGTTTATAGTTCCGATCCAAAGGGAATTCTCGGGCTCCGTAGGAGCCTCCTAAAGACGAAGTGATCGTGGCAATCTTTCCCAATCCCGAAAATCGCGTCCACAAAAAAGCCCGTCCTGGTATACAGAACGGGCTTTGTCATATATGATGGATAATTATTTTACTTCTTCGAAGTCAACATCCGTTACATGGTCGGCGCCTTGTGCGTTACCGCCTGCGGCTCCGGCGTCACCGGCACCCGGTTGTCCGCCCTGCTGACCTGCTTCTGCAGATGCTTTGTACATATCCTCAGAAGCTGCGGTCCATGCGGCGTTCAACTCTGTTTGTGCAGTGTCTATAGCGCCCAGGTCTTTTGAAGCGTAAGCATCTTTCAGCTTCTTCAAACCATCCTCGATAGGTGCCTTTTTATCAGCCGGGATCTTGTCACCATATTCCTTCAGTTGTTTTTCGGTAGTGAAGATCAGGGCATCCGCTGAGTTCAGTTTTTCAACCTCCTCTTTTGCCTTTTTGTCGGCCTCAGCATTTGCTTCAGCTTCGTCCTTCATCTTCTTGATCTCAGCATCGGTCAAACCTGATGAAGCCTCAATGCGGATCTTTTGTTCCTTACCAGTAGCTTTATCTTTAGCCGATACGTGTAAGATACCGTTAGCGTCGATATCGAACGATACTTCGATCTGCGGCACACCGCGCGGTGCAGGCGGGATTCCATCTAAGTGGAAGCGGCCCAGCGTACGGTTCTGTGCAGCCATCGGGCGCTCGCCTTGTAAGATGTGGATCTCCACAGAAGGCTGGCTGTCCGAAGCGGTCGAGAACACTTCCGATTTCTTGGTCGGGATAGTAGTATTGGCTTCGATCAGTTTGGTCATCACACCGCCCATGGTTTCGATACCCAGCGACAGCGGGGTAACGTCCAGCAGCAGTACATCCTTAACCTCACCGGTCAATACGCCACCTTGTATAGCGGCGCCGATGGCAACCACTTCGTCAGGATTTACACCCTTTGAAGGAGCTTTACCGAAGAACTTCTCTACTGCTTCCTGTATCGCAGGGATACGGGTAGAACCACCTACCAGGATGATCTCGTCAATATCCGAGATGCTCAGGCCGGCACTCTTCAAAGCTGTTTTACATGGATCGATGGTACGTTTGATCAAACTGTCCGATAGTTGCTCAAATTTGGCACGGGTCAATGTTTTCACCAAGTGCTTCGGCATACCGTCGGCAGCGGTGATGTAGGGCAGGTTGATCTCGGTCTGCGGACTGCTCGAAAGCTCAATTTTAGCCTTTTCAGCCGAATCCTTCAAACGCTGCAGGGCCATTGGGTCCTTGCGCAGGTCAACGCCTTCGTCGTTTTTGAATTCGTCGGCCAGCCAGTCGATGATCACGTGGTCAAAGTCATCGCCACCGAGGTGCGTATCACCATCGGTCGATTTCACTTCGAACACGCCGTCGCCTAATTCCAGCACCGATACGTCATGCGTACCGCCGCCGCAGTCGAACACTACGATCTTCATATCCTTATGCGCTTTATCCAGGCCGTAAGCCAGGGCGGCAGCAGTAGGTTCGTTGATGATACGTTCAACCTTCAAACCTGCAATTTCGCCGGCTTCTTTGGTAGCCTGGCGCTGAGCGTCGTTAAAGTAAGCCGGTACGGTGATCACCGCGCGGGTTACTTCCGAGCCGATGAAGTCTTCGGCAGTCTTCTTCATTTTTTGCAGGATCATCGCCGAGATTTCCTGCGGTGTATATTTGCGGTCATCGATCTCAACGCGCGGAGTATTGTTATCACCCTTTACCACCTTGTACGGCACGCGGGCGATCTCCTTGCTCACTTCATCGAATTTGTTACCCATGAAGCGCTTGATCGAATAAATGGTCTTTTTGGGGTTGGTTATAGCCTGGCGCTTCGCCGGGTCACCCACCTTACGCTCACCGTTGTCAACAAAAGCGACAACCGACGGCGTAGTACGTTTACCCTCGCTATTGGCTATAACTACCGGTTCGTTACCTTCCATCACGGCCACGCAAGAGTTCGTTGTTCCTAAGTCGATTCCTATTATTTTAGACATATGATTGATTTTTCCTTTACTTGTGAATGTCGTATTCCCTGCTATCTCAACAAGCCCTATGCCAACGCGGCCTTTGGCAGAAAAATCAAATTAAGCGGCTAATTAACCGTACAATAGCGTCATACTAAAGTACAGACAGAATGACAGGTTGGCAGTTTGGCTGACGTCGCTCGTCCGGTACCGGCTTTACTCATCAGTTTCCTGCAAGCGGCATTGGTAAACTCCGTTCACAGCCGTAAGACGGTTAAACCTGCCGCCGTTACTCGAATGTTTTGAATATCTTTGGCGCCTATGCCCGGAAAATCGTTTTTGCTCGTTCTTGTCTTTGCGGTCTTTTGGCAATCGGCCAGCGCCAGCTTCGATTTCAACGCTAATTGCGTCGACGCCTATAATGCCATTTTAAGCTTGAAGATGACCGAAGCCCGGCAGCTTATCCAAAAGGAAAAACAGCACAATCCGGGTAATGGCATTACGATCCTGCTGGACAATTATATCGACTATTTCAGCCTGCTGGCATCGGATTCGAAAGCTGAATATGAAAAGCTGAAAGATCACCGGTCCGACCGTCTTTCGGCTTTGGAAGACTATGACAAAAACTCGCCGTATTATCTTTTTTGCCAGGCCGAAGTATACCTGCAATGGGGCCTGCTGAAAGGGCGTTTCGGCGACTATTTCTCATCCGCTATGGACCTGAGGAGCGCCAATGGGCTGCTGCACGACAACGCCGAAAAATACCCGGCGTTTTTACCCGATCAAAAGGACCTGGCGCTGATCAACGTAGTTTTTGGATCGTTGCCATCGAACCTGAAAAGCATATCGCGGTTTGTAGGCATGAAAGGCGATAGCCGGGCAGGGCTGAAGCAATTGGAAAACTTAAGGACCGAGTTACCGAAAACCAAATACAGCTATTACAATAACGAGGTGATATTTTTCCTTTGCCAGATGAATATCGACGTGCTGCATAATTATGGCAGTTACCCTGCGCTCATGTCGTACCTGCAAGGCATGGATGACAAAAGTTTGCTTAAGGCATACCTGCAAGGCTATGTTGCCGCTAAAACGGCCCACAATGACGAAGCCATTTCCTTTCTGCAAAAAGCGCCGGAATCGGCCGGCTACATCGAAATACCTTTGATCAGCTATCTGTTGGGCAATGCCAAACTGAACCGCATGGATAATGATGCGGACGAATACCTTTTAAAGTACATCAGGGACTATAGGGGTGTCAACTATATAAAAGACTCGTACCTGAAGCTGGCGTATTATTATCTTCTGCAGAACGATGCAGGGAAATACAATTATTATTTAAACCTGGTTCGTACCAAAGGCTATGTTTCGGACGAGAAGGACAAACAAGCCTTGCGCGAAGCCAATGATGCCAGGCCCGACCTGACGCTGCTGAAAGCCCGGTTTTTCTTTGACGGCGGTTACTACGATAAGGCGCTGGCGCAGCTTAAATCTAAAAAGCCCGCCGACTTTAAGCTGTTGCGAGACAGGATAGAATACGCCTACAGGCTGGGCCGGGTGTATGACAAGACCGATCAAACCAACGAAGCCATTATCAATTACCTCGAAGCAATCAGGCTCGGGAAATCGACCAGCTACTATTATGCGGCGAACGCCGCGTTGAATACCGGGCGGATTTTCGAACAGAAAAGAGATTTTAAACGTGCCGGCTATTATTACAACCAGGCACTGGACATGCACGATCACGAATACCAGTCAAGCATTGACAACGACGCCAAAGAGGGGCTGAAAAGAATAGGTCAGTAATTTACGGCTCTTCTGTAAAGCGGAAATTGGCTTTTATCGATTGGTTGTGAAACCCGTTCACCTGCTTTTTGAGAGCCTCAAAATTGAACTCCCGGTTAGTGCCGCAATCGAGGAAATTGAAATATACGGACGGTCTGAGGCTTTCGAAGTATTCGGTCAGGATAGTGCACCATAGCAACTGGCAATCGCCTTTAATGCCCGTGACGATCTCATAAACTCCTTCCTGGAAAACAATCTGGCGGACATAGGCCGATTCCAGGTTGCCCTGCGGATAATAAAGCAGTACGTTCCCCGGTGTGTTTAATAGCTCAGCCGCATATTCCAGGCTTTCCTTAACAGAACGCTTGCCCGGATCGACCGAAAATGAACCTGTATAACGCAGCCACCATTTCTTTTCCATTTGCTTTTTTACCGACATAACATACATGGCTCTTAGCGGCTGTTGCTTGCTTAGCACGTAATGAAACAGGTATTGTGCAAACAGACCATCCCAAAATCCGAAATGGTTGCACATCAGCAGGTAAGAATAAGCATTGGACGGCTTCAATTCAATGTGGTTGATAAACTCTTTATTAAAGCGGCGACGCAACATCGGCAGGAGAAAAAATCCGAGGAACCTGAATACGGATCGGGGAAGCGGTTTTGCTTTAATGATCATAACAATGCTGCCGACAATGCTGTAACAAAATTCACGTTGATCATTTCATGGGTTTCATCCAGCACAATAACCTCCGGCTTCGGCAAACGGGCAATCAATTTTTTGCCAATGCGGGGCGGATACATCTTGTCGCGTTTGCCAAAGATAAAGATACTTTTAATGTTGTGCTGATTGAGCATTTGCACCAATTGATCTTCATCAGTTTCAAAAAAACGCAGGTAAGTGAAACAGGCGTAAAAATTGAACCGCAGTTCCTCCGTCTCAATTTCCTTTTTCAATATCCCAAAACCTACCTCATCCAAAAATCCAAACCGCCTGCTCCATTTCAGCATATTCATCAGCCCGTTTTGACTTAGCGCCAGTTTTTGAAGCAAAGTGTTACCTGCCTTGTTTTTGGCGAAGAAAGTGACCAGCGGGCCCGGTTTCAAACTTGCCGGTGACAACACGATGTACTCATCTACCATCGTTCCCAGTTCCTCAACAACCACAGTTGCATAATGGGAACCCATGGAATAGCCTATTACAGAAAACCTGTCGATCCGTTCAGATGCACAAAATTGTTTTATCAAATCGGCAAATGCTTTTTTGGAGATGCCTGCCTTTACGGTTTCAAGACTTTGATCCTTCAGTTTAGTCTCTTTATGAAAGAAAAGATCGAACCCATAAAAAGTATATTTTGAAGCCAGGGGCGTATTCGCCAATATTTTGAATTGCTTGCCATGCATTCCGTAACCATGAAAACACAACATTTTTTGCGAACCGTTGCCAAAGCGGTAATAATGAAGGTTAACCAGCGGATTCTCAAAATAATGACCGGTCATTGGTTACAACTTAATTTGGGCAAAGGCCACCGCCCAGGCATAATCGCCGTCGTGAGAGATGCTTAGGCTGATCCGGAAACGACCAGGTTCCTTACGCAGGTTTACCGCCGGTTTGCCGCCTATTTTTTCACGGACGACTTCTATCTGGTCCCAGCCGAGCGTCGATTGATCGAGTTGTTTCACCGCTTTATAAACCGCCTCTTTGGCCGCCCAGGTAGAGGCGTAGCGCAGCAGCGCGTCGGCAAACTGGTCGCAATAAGCCATCTCGGCGCTGGTATAAACCCGCTTTTTGAACATATCGGTACATGCCTTTTCAAAATCGGGTACATAAACCAGGTCGTTGCCGATGGCAATTTCTTGGCCGGTGACGAACTCTTCCAGTGTTTGCAACAGCTTATTCTCCATCTAATCCTACACCCATTATATTTAACCCGCCGTCGACAAAATGGATATTACCCGTTACCTTTTTTGAAAGGTCGGAAAAATAATAAAGCGCGGCATCGCCTACATCGCCTGCATCGATATTGCCCAGCGGAGCGGTAAACTTACCGATCTTACGCAATTTGCGTACGCCGCTTATGGCTCCCGCAGAGGTCGTCATCACCAATCCGGCCGAAATGGCATTCACGCGCACTTGCCGCTCCCTGAAATAGCTTGCTAAGTAAAGCATGATATTTTCCAAAGCCGCCTTGTTGATAGCCATTCCTGCATAACCTGGGAAAACGCGCTGCGAGGCATTGTAGGTAAGGGTAAGGATCGATGCATTAGGAGCCAGCATGGCCTGGGCAGCACGGCATATCCGCAGCAAGGAATAAGCGCTGATATTGAACGAGTCCGCCAGATCGTCGAACGGAATGTCGATATATGAGGGCGCCGGCTCATTACTGCCGGGCAGGCTATAACACATCACATTTTGGTTGCCGAAAGCCACACCATGCAATATATAATGTATCGGACCGAGTTTGCTATGGACTTTATTCAGAAAGTTCGTCACCTGTTCATCGCTTCGTACATCAACTTCGGCAGACAATGTTTTATCCATCCCGTTTTGCTCCATTAAAAACAGCACGTTTTCACGCGTATCGGCGACATAACTCAACGCCACCTTGCAGCCGGAATTGTGCAGCTTCAATGCAATATCCCAGGCGATCGAGCTGTCGTTCCTGACGCCGAAAATTATGGCAACCCTTTCTTTGTTGTCTATCATCAATTGTCTTTTGAAACCAAAATTGCGCTGTTAGTGCCGCCGAAACCGTAGTTAAGGCAAGCCACCCGGTTGATCTCTTTTGAAAAGCTCTGCAGCGGCAGCAAATCCCGGTAAGCAGCCAGCGACTTGTCGGGACCATTCCATTTAGCATCCTTTTGAAATGGCTCCAATTCGGGGTTCAGCGTGTTTGAATTTAAGCAGGGCAAAACCTGCTGGTTTTCCAGCATTAATATCGCAGTGATAAACTCTACCGCCCCTGCCCCGCCCAGCATATGACCGAACTGCGACTTGGGCGCCGAAATATGATAGCCGCTTTCGCCCAAAGCATCTACTACGCTCAGCAACTCTACCGCGTCCCCTGCCGGAGTCGAGGTTCCATGGACCTTAACCACATCGGGCCTTAAACCGGGATCGGTCATCAATCCTTTCCAAAGCCTTTGCTGACCTTCGAACGATGGGTAAAACATATCACCGTCGCCATCTGAATTATTAAAATACTCGTCTATCACTCCGAGTATCTTAGCACCCCTCGCTTTGGCCATTTCATATTCCTCCAGCGCCACGATACCACAGCCGAACGAGCACACAAACCCGTTGCGGTTCATGTCGAACGGCCGCGAGCTTTCTTCCGGTTTAAAGCCTTTGCTCAGCACCTGCATACCGTCAAAACCAATGAATGTTTCCAGCGAGGTGCCCTCCAGCCCGCCGGCTATCACACGGTCCTGCACACCAAATTTGATGAGCCGGTAAGCGTAACCGATATTGCCCAAACCCGTAGCGCAGGCCGAGCCAATGGCTTCGCAAACGCCTTTCGTTTTCAAAAAACACGAGATATTGGCGGCTTCGCGGTAAAACATGGTGCGATCGACCGTATGTGAACCCGCTATACGCGACTTCCGCCCTTCCTCAAAAAAATGATGCCAGGCTACCCTGAGGATCAGGTTCCCGGACCCGCCCGAGCCGGCCACCACGCCGGTTTGCCCCGACTGAACTTCTTTCTCCGACCATCCGGCCATATTCACCGCATCGCGTGCGCCGAGCATGGCCCATATACTGCCCAGGTCGGCGGTAGACAGGTTAGCGTCGGGTATCCTGCCCAATTTGTCGATATACGTTTCAGGATAATTTTCCGCAAAGGGCGCCGTAACCATCTCCAGATCCATTTCATCTTCGGTGATATAACCTGAAACGACCGAACGCAATTGCTTTTGATAAGCCAGGGCCTTATCCCATTCGCGGATCAGGCTTTGATTAGAAAACAGCTTATCGTTAAAATCCTGCAAACCCGAACAGGTCGGGAAAGCCCCGCCCATGCCAACTACCGCAACTTTTCTACCCTGTGCAGGCATATTATTTGTTTTGTCGTGCTTTTGCTTTTAAAACCAGGTCGACAACATCTTTAATTTTCGAACCCAGCTCGTCTATATCATCGTCCTCAAATTCAACGCCGAACTTATGCTCGGCTTTGGCGGCAATGTTGATCAGTTCGGTAGAAGGTGTGTTCAGATCGGCCCTCAGGTCGGTATCCTCGGTTATATGCTTCAGCTTTTCCGGGTCTATCGTCCTTACCGTTTTCAGGATTTCCACCAGGCCGTTAACTATTTCTTGTCTTTCCATTAGCGTAATTTATTTTTTCATCAATTCTCGTTTCAGCGCCCTGCCGGTAACATTGTCAAGCTCCGTTACCAATACAAAATCGCTGCTGATATCATAGGCTGCCAGCCGATCCTCGTCAAAATCGCCGAAATAAGCATCCAGGTCAAGCCCCTGGGGCGCCTTGTATATCCTTCCTACACAGGTAACCTGCCTGAATTTGGAAAAGGTAATCCTTCCAATGTTAACAAAGGTATCACCCTTTTCCAAATAGTTATGGAAAATGACATTGCCGATGCTTATAAACGCCGGGATATAAATCTTGTTTAGTTCCGCCGACTCACAGTGCTGCTTCTTGCATTCCAGGAACGTGCCGCACGATACGACCGTCGCCTGCGCGAAGGACTCGATCTGGTCAACTCCCCTGAAAATATCGAAATGCCCTTCCACATCTTTTTCCCGCGGCGTATAACTTGCTACGATCCCTGCATCCGGCGAGTGCCAGTGATATTGATCAACGAGCAGCTTCGATGGTCCGTACGTTAAAAAATCTTTGGGATGAATGCTCACCAGGTTGTCTGCCGTCATAGGTTTACAGGTTGTTTATAATAAGCCGCCGTTTACCTGGATATTGGAACCGTTAATATATGACGCCTTATCAGAAAGCAGGAACGCTATCGTTTCGGCAACATCATCCGCGGTGCCGAAGCGGTTCGACGGTATCATACCTAAATATTTTTGCTTTTCCGTTTCAGGGATCGACGCTGTCATACCCGTTTCAATAAATCCCGGCGCAACCGACAGCACCCTGATATGGCTGTCCATACTGATAGCCGAAGCCTCCCGTGCGAGCGATTTTGAAAGAGCCACTAATCCAGCTTTGGTTGCCGCGTACACCGACTGAAACGCATTGCCGCTCTCGCCTACACACGAACTCATGTTAATAATGACGCCGTGCTTCTTTTGGATGAAAATTTTCATAACCGTTTTGCAGATCATGACGGGCGCCTTCAGGTTGATGCTGAGCATGGCGTCGATCTCGCGTTCGGGCTGGTAAAGCAGAGGCCTGTCATAGGTAACCCCGGCGTTGTTGATCACCGCGTACAAGTCGTCAGCATGTTCACTTTTCAGCTTTTTGCAGAACTCGGCTAATTGCGCGCCATCCGAAAGATCGGCGCATAAAATATTGGCTCCCGGTATGTTCTCAGTAAAACTTTCGGCGCGCGATGCATGTAATACCAGCGTATATTCGGCTGCTAACCTTTTTGCGATGGCCAGGCCCAGCCCTTTACTGGCTCCGGTGATCAATACTTTTCGTTTTTCCATCAGGGACGACGCGCAATTGTTGACAAATGGCCGAAGGCAAATTTGCATAAAATTAACAAAGGCAAGTTTATTAAAAAAAGATATTGCTATACCTTTACGCGGGCTGCATTGCAGCAAGCACCTATAAAACATCTAAACACCTGTGGATTAAATGAAAGCCATTATTATCACCCAGCCCGGCGGCCCCGAAGTATTGCAATTGCAGGAAAGGCCGGTACCCGAGTACGCCAAAAACGAAGTGCTGGTAAAGGTAATGGCGGCGGGCGTCAACCGGCCGGATGTGTACCAGCGCAAGGGCAACTATCCCCCGCCAGCCTGGGCGCCGCAGGATATACCCGGATTGGAAATAGCGGGCGTGATCGAGGCGACCGGCACCAATGGCTCGCGCTGGAATGTTGGCGACAAGGCTTGCGCGCTTTTAAGCGGCGGCGGCTATGCCGAATATGCGAGCGTACCGGAAGGGCAATGCCTGCGCATACCAGGCAATCTTAGTTTTGAGGAAGCGGCCTCCCTACCCGAAACATTTTTTACCGTATGGAGCAACGTGTTCGACCGGGGACAACTGAAAGCGCATGAAAGTTTACTGGTCCACGGCGGAACAAGCGGCATCGGCGTGGCAGCTATACAGATGGCCAAAGCGTTGGGCAGCACGGTTTATGTAACCGCCGGATCGGAAGAAAAATGCAAATTCTGCGAGGCCCTTGGCGCGGCCAAAGCCATCAACTATAAAACCGAAAGCTTTAAAGACGCCGTTCATCAACTAACCGACGGCAAAGGTGTCAGCATGGTGCTGGACATGGTCGGGGGAGAATACTTTTCGGATAATATCCATTCGCTCGCCGAAGATGGCCGGCTGATCCAGATCAGTACCATGAAAGGTAAGGACGCACAGATCGACCTGTCACTGGTGATGCGAAAAAGGCTGACCATAACCGGTTCTACGCTGCGCAGCCGGGACGCAACGTTCAAAAGCGCCATTGCCACTAAATTAGAAGCCAATATCTGGCCGCTGCTGGCCTCGGGCGAGATCAGGCCCATCATTCATTCCGTTTTCCCTTTAAAAGACGCTGCCAAAGCCCACGAATTGATGGAAAGCAGTGATCATAGTGGGAAGATAGTGCTGAGTTTGGAATAGTTTGCAGGTGGCAGTTGGCATATTAAATTCTGCGAACTGCCCACTGAAAACTGCGCACTGAATTATGGGAACTTAACCCCATTGTAATCGGAAACATTCACCAATGGTATCGACGAACCGTATTTGGCATTGATAGCCTGTATGAACCCGTTGGCTACAATGGCATAACCACGGGGTGTAAGGTGTATGCCGTCAAGGGAGAACAAACCGCCGCTGATATAGCCCGAATTTATGCCTACACCGTCGACCACTAAACCGTTCTTCTTAATATTATTCAGGAATGTATAAGCATCGAACACCGCAAGACCTTTTGAAGCAGCCACGGCTTTAATGGTGATATTGTAGGAGCTGATGTAATCCTCCGTCAAAGCCACTTCCTTTTCGTCAAGCACATATTGATTGTCGATCGGGGTATAGGGCGTTAAACCGTAAGGCAGCGGGCCGTAGGGCGTTGAAACCGGCTGGCCGATCTTACTTGTCGGGAAGGTAAGTACCATCAAATCCTTCGCCGTTGCCGCGCGCGGAGCATACGTATTGCCCGAAACCAAAGCATTGATAAATATGGCCTGCACGGATGGGTTTGCCTTCTGAACGCCTGCCAGGATAGCCGTGGTGGTTACGGTATTGAAATACGGAACGGCCGTAACATCGGGCACCGTAGCAACCACGCCTTTGGCGCCTGTAGCAGTCAGCCTGCCGATAGCATACGCATACAACTGGCCGAACAAGGCCTTATCTGTCAGCACATCGCCTGCCCCGCCCGACGTAGCATAGCTTAAAGCATCGTTATTGCCCAGCCAATTGGAGAAAAAGGTAAAAGGCTTTGCGGTAACAAAGTCGATATACGCGGTATTATTGGTTGGCGAAGGGTTCGGCAGCAGGCGTTCGTAATAGCCGTTCAGGTTGCCATACGGCGCATAAGTGATCTGCTCCAGCTTGATGCCCGGAACGCCGTAGTTGTTAATCTCGCCGGTGTATTTGGTGTAAAGCGTCACATTGCCAAAGCCGGGTATGGCTATCTGCCCGCGAACAGCGAGGTTGCTGGTTACAGGTGCCGTTATCGGCGTACCGTCGGCATTAAAACCGGCCAGCGTTAAATAGCCTGAACCATTGGCCTGGTCGGCGCTGAAAAGCGGCTGAGTGAACGCTCCGCCACCCACTGCCTGCATTTGTTTAGCGATGATGCTCGGGTACGAGTTCTGCTGGCCGGCCAAATAGAGGCCGCCATCGGCATAGCCGGCGGTGAGCGAATTGCCCACGGCGATATACCGCGAAAAGTCCGCCGAACCCTTTGAAGGCTTCGGCGTATCGATATTGGGTTTGCACGAGCTTAATAAGGTAAGCCCGGCAACGATGCAGATATAATGTTTGAGATTCTTCATTGTCATTTAATTTGGGGTTACCAGTGATAAGCAAGCGATAAACCGGGGATGTACACGTCCGATACAAAAGTGCCCGACAGTTGCGTCGCATAATTAGTTTGGGTACGCGAGAACAGGTGCTCGAACTCGAACGCAACGTCAAGGTCGAGGTGATCGGCAATTTTATAACCTAACCCGCCGGTAAGATAATAGCGCTTGGCATCGGGTACCTCGGGGGTTACGTAGCCGTCCGGAGCAGCCGCGCTGGCGTAGCCGCCGCCAAAACGTATGGCAAGCTTGCCGTTGGCCTTATATTGGGCCCCGCCGCGAAAAGTCACAGCGTCCTGGTAATTGCGCGGCGAATAAGTATCCTGCAACTGTGGCGTATTGATCTTGTAGTCGAATGCCAACGCCTTGTACACATTCCAGCCTACTAAATTTACGTCGAGAGCTAAAGTCCATTCCTTGCATGGATAAAAACCAAAGCCGATAGAGTTGGTAGCCGGTAGTGTAATGGTTGAATTAAAAGTGTTGGGTTGCGGGAAGGCTGCCTGCAATGAAGCAGGGACCTGGAAGATTGCATTGCCATTATCCAGGTTGGTCGATACCTGCGAACGGTGCGCAATACCGATGGTAATGCCCGACTTTGTTTTGAAATAAATGCCCGCATTCCAGCCGAAACCTTTACCCTTGCCTTTCAGCTCGGCCTGACCCACCTGCCCGGAACTGTTGACCAACGGGATAGCTTGCGTAAGGTCGACTGTGGCATGATTGTATACGAAACCACCGCCGATGCTTACAAAGTCGGCAAGCTTAATGCTCACGGTAGGCTGAAAGAAGAACGCCTTCAGGTTGAGGCTTTCGGACGAGTATTTGCCCGGCCAGGTATCGCCCCAATCGGTTAAACCGCCGAAGGGTGTGTAAACGGCCATACCCACTTTCCACCATGAATTTTTAGGACCCAGCGCCGCATAAAAGGTGAACGGCGGAGCCACTTTGTCGGCCGTATGATAGACATCGGCGGTGCCGGCCAGGTTGAAAGCCGATTTGAACATCAGCGGACTGATGCCTGCCTGCACATAGTTGTCGGACAACTGCACCATTGCGCCCGGGTTAAAAAATGCCGATGCGCCGTCCTGCACCAGGCCCACCCCGGTATGGCCCATACCAATTTGCTTTTCGCCCTCCAGGTTCACCTGGAAGCCTTGAGCCGAGGCTAATACAGGGACCAGTGCAAGCACTAACAGTAAAATTTTCCTCATAAAAAGGCCGTTTTAGGGATTATAGACTGGTTGAAATAACTATATAAACATAGCAATTAAACAATAAATTGGTAACAGAAAGTTTACACTTAGTCTATAGTCGATAGACCACGGTCGATAGTTTTCAGGATTGGCTGCGGACCCATTGACCATGGACTGTCGACTCCTCCAAAAAATGTTTCCCACACTATTTCTAAATTCAGGTAAAAACTTTAGCTTTGCGCCTCGAAACAGAAGTATCATTTTAAGACATATTTTAACATACAAATTCTTTTAAATTACGCGGTTATATATGCCAAACATTGGAAAAATATCACAGATCATCGGCCCTGTAGTTGACGTTAGCTTTTCTGACGAAGGTCACCTCCCCAAGATCTATGACGCCCTGGAGATCACGAAAGAGAACGGCCAGAAGATCGTATTAGAAGTTCAGCAGCATCTGGGCGAGGACCGGGTTCGCGCCATCGCAATGGACTCGACCGACGGCCTGCTGCGTGGAATGCCGGTAAAAGACCTCGAGTCAGCCATCAGGATGCCTATTGGCGACGATATTAAGGGCCGCGTATTTAACGTGGTTGGCGGCGCGATCGACGGTTTGGGCGATGTTGACAACGCAAACGGTAAACCTATCCACAACGAACCGCCTAAATTCGACCAGCTTTCGACCGAAAGCGAAGTGCTTTTTACCGGTATTAAGGTTATCGACCTGCTCGAGCCTTATGCCAAGGGTGGTAAGATCGGCCTGTTCGGCGGTGCCGGCGTAGGAAAAACGGTATTGATCCAGGAATTGATCAACAACATTGCAAAAGCATATTCAGGTCTTTCAGTATTCGCCGGCGTGGGGGAGCGTACCCGTGAAGGTAATGACCTGCTGCGCGAAATGATCGAATCGGGCATCATCAAATACGGCGAGGAGTTTATGCACTCGATGGAAAAAGGCGGCTGGGACCTGTCAAAAGTGAACAAGGACGACCTGAAAGACTCCAAAGCTACCTTCGTTTTCGGCCAGATGAACGAACCCCCGGGTGCACGTGCCCGCGTGGCGCTGTCGGGTTTGACGATTGCTGAATATTTCCGCGACGGTGATGCCGAAGGCAAAGGCCGCGACATCCTGTTCTTTATCGACAACATTTTCCGCTTTACACAGGCGGGTTCCGAAGTATCGGCGCTGCTGGGACGGATGCCGTCGGCCGTAGGTTACCAGCCAACGCTGGCCACCGAGATGGGTACCATGCAGGAACGTATCACTTCGACCAAACGCGGTTCTATCACTTCAGTACAAGCTGTTTATGTACCTGCAGACGACTTGACCGACCCGGCCCCTGCAACTACCTTCGCTCACCTTGACGCTACTACAGTACTTTCGCGTAAGATCGCCGAGTTGGGTATCTACCCTGCGGTGGATCCGCTGGACTCGACCTCGCGTATCCTGAGCCCGATGGTTTTGGGCGACGAGCATTACAACTGCGCGCAGCGCGTAAAAATGATCCTGCAACGCTACAAGGAATTGCAGGACATTATCGCCATCCTGGGTATGGACGAGCTTTCGGAAGAGGATAAGCTGGTGGTTTCGCGTGCACGTCGTGTACAGCGTTTCCTGTCGCAGCCCTTCCACGTGGCCGAGCAGTTTACCGGTTTGAAAGGCGTACTGGTTGACATTAAGGAAACCATTAAAGGTTTTAACATGATCATGGACGGCGAAGTGGATGAATATCCCGAAGCTGCCTTTAACCTGGTTGGAACCATCGAAGACGCCATAGAAAAAGGCAAGAAACTGTTGGCGGAAGCCAATGCATAGACATGAGATTTGAGATATGAGATTTGAGATTTTGTCTCAGGTTTAATATCTCAGATCGGGTTTTAAACAAGATTGAGATAAAGGATTTCGAAGCGACAGCTCTCACATCTCATATCTCAAATCTCAAATCTTAACAGATGACTCTAGAGATATTAACTCCCGACAAAAAAGTATACGAAGGCGAGATCACTTCAGTGAACCTGCCGGGTACGATGGGCGGCTTTGAAATACTGTCGCACCACGCTCCTATCATTTCTACGCTGGAGGATGGCAAGGTAGTGGTGCACGGCGGCGGTAAGGAAGAAATATTTTTCATTCAGGGCGGCGTTGTTGAATGCCTGAACAACCGCGTCATCGTACTTGCCGAAGGCATCAGTGCCAAATAAGCTAGGACATTAGTTTTTTATCGCAAAGCCTGGGGTGTGAGGAACGCTCCGGGCTTTATTTTTTGAGATTAAGGTTCTCCTAAATCTTTGTCCGTTCGCCTTCAACCTTTTACCTTTGGTAGCGTTTAAATAAGCACCGTGAGAAAATTTGTCCTTTCAGTTATTATCGTCCTTTTGTTCGCGGCCTTCCTGGCGGGCATGTGCGGCTGCGGCAAGGAACTCATCTCGCCAAACCATTTCAGCGACACCACGATCGTTGCTGGGAGCGATTCAGCAGGCTACCTGGATGGTACAGGTACCGCTGCGCGTTTTAATCATCCTTTCGGGTTAACCGTGGATAAATCCGGCAACCTCTGCATAGCCGACGAGGGCAACGAACTGATACGCGAGATAAGTCCCGCTTTGGCGGTAAGTACCTTTGCGGGGACGCCCGGCATAGCAGGATTTACAAATGGTGCGGATACCTCGGCATCTTTTAACAAACCGTTTGGGGTAGCCGCCGACAGCCTGGGCAACCTTTATGTCGCCGACGCGGGAAATAATGTGATCAGAATGATCACCGCTGCCGGCGTGGTAAGCACCTTTGCCGGAACAGGCACTGCGGGGGCTGCAGACGGCACGGATACCGCCTCTTTTAACACCCCATTGGGCGTAGCGGTTGACAAAACCGGTAATGTTTACGTAGCCGATTATGAGAACCACATTATACGGAGAATATCGCCGGCCGGCGTTGTAGGCACGCTGGCGGGCAAAGCAGGTGTGCCGGGCGCATCCGACGGACTGGATACCGCCGCTCGTTTTAACCTGCCCGAAGCTGTGGCCGTAGACGCGGCTGGTAACGTGTACGTGGCCGACAACGGCAACAATGCTATTCGCAAGGTGACACCGGCAGGCCAGGTAACTACCTTGGCCGGTAACGGTTCGGTTGGAGCTGCCAACGGCAGCGGTAACAGCGCCAGTTTTAATTCGCCGTTTGGAATCGCCGTAGATGCTACGGGAAACGTTTATGTAGCGGATGCAGGAAATAATATGATCCGCAAGATCACGCCTTCGGGCGCGGTTAGTACGTTGGCCGGCCGGACCGCCGTCGGTGCAGGCGATGGAGTTGGAACCGCCGCCACTTTCAATACGCCATCGGGCATTGCGGTTGATGCGGCCGGGAATGTGTATGTGGCCGACGAAAACAACAACCTGATCCGTAAGATAACCCAGTCAGGTACAGTTACCACGCTGGCGACTCGCCGGCAAAGTGTGCTTTCAAGTTTAAAATATCAACCAAAACTCCAGAAAATTACCCGTCGAATTAAATAGTTATCAAATTATCAACATTTATTGGGATTTTCCCTGCGGGTAAGTGTATATTTGACGTAATCCGCTGAATTATAGACCCGGCCGTTAGCATTTAATGGTTTCAAAGAAGGAACTCCAGTCCCTGTATTCCACGCTTCCAA
>JAFDZK010000499.1 GCA_018267005.1 Bacteroidota bacterium | reverse complement strand
TCGCCAATGCGAAATACCTGGTTGGCGAACATGGTTCGGGCTTAACCAATCTATTATTTCTACCTCAAAACTCAAGCGTTCTGGAATTGCACAAAAACAAAACCAATGAACTCGATCATCCCAGCCCGTTGTTCTGGTATATGGCGGATGCGTTAGGCGTAAACTATTTTCATCAAAGTTGCGAAACTGCAGGAAGAGAAGACTACTTTGAAGGAGATTATCTTATCGATACCGAATTACTGGAGTTGAACTTGTGTAAAATGCTAAGGTGATTTTTGTTGCACCGTAAAGTCGTTTTCGATATCCTTTGCTTTTGCCAATAACCTGTTTCATCGCCTAAGCCTTTTTATCCGGGTTTTTCCGGCCATCGTTATCCGCGGTACCTTCCTGGTATTCCTGTTGCGGGTTAGGAACATGTGATTCCCGATCGCCGTAATCCTCGCCTACCTTTTGTTGGTCAGGGAGCTCCTGCGGGCCGGGTACGTTCGGTTCTTGTTCTTCATTTCCGGGTGGGCCTTCCTGGTCCTTAACCACGAAATTCTCATCTTCCGGGTGTTCTTCTGCAGGTTGCGTCCGGCGGAAATAAGCATTGCTCTCCCCGGCATTCTGCGGTGGATTATCTTTATCATTCCCGGCGGGCGTCAGGTTATTGCTTCCAAAACTCTGGCCTCCCATACCCTGGCCTTCCATGCCGGGCTCGTTCGTGCTCTTCATTTTTGCATCGCCGAACAAATAAGTTCGTTTAAGGTCCTTTTCTTCCAGGTCCTTGTCATCGTCGGCGCGGTAAGCATTCGGCTGGGCCGAATCGTTTTTTGTTCCGTCAGTTTCGTTGTTAATCGTCATAACATCGCATTTATATATAGTAATTGTAACCAGCGCATTTATGTTTTTTTAATTTTTAAATAGGCGGTTTGCCATTTGCCCGGGCAAGAATAACGGCTAAAATGACCCATGCGGTTTTCCGGCTAAAACCAATCATTCCTTCAAATGGTTATTTATAATGTAAACAATGGGGCTATGACAACTAAGGCAGCAACCAAAATCGCAGGCAATAAAAACGGGAACTTAAATAAAACGGCCGTCCGAAACTTGTCGGCAAGTTATAATAGGTATAAAAAATTTGGCGGCAAACAATATACCGGGATGCAGATCGGACGCGGTCATCACTGGCATTATGATCAGGGCGACTGGAAAGAGACCAAGATAACACCCGACCTTTGGGAAATTTCGTATGCCGTAACCAAAAGGCGTGTAGGTCATGCACCCGAAAATTCCGGCGTACCGGTCGCCACTGAATACCAATGGTATATCGTTTCGCACCAGCATGTGAAAAAGCTGAATGCAAACGACTATTCAACCGAGATGACCGGGCTCAAATTCAAAGTCGCGCACAAGCGTGCCGATAAAGAGAAATGGAGCGCTAAAGCGCCAACGCAGCGCAAGCACCTGATCCAATTCTTTAAGGACCTGATCGCACAACTGGAAAAAGACCCCATACCGCTGGATTTTGAATATGAAGGCACGCGCTACACCGGTGAAGGAATTCCGATAAGCGAAACCTGTGACACTGAAGCCGGCATTTGTTATGAGGTTGATATTACATTAAATGATCAGAACATTGGCATTATCCGCTGCATGAAAAGCGGCTGGAAAATGGACCGGGTGGAGCAAGGACTTGTGGACGCCATT
Source organism: Bacteroidota bacterium (assembly GCA_018267005.1). GTDB lineage: Bacteria > Bacteroidota > Bacteroidia > Sphingobacteriales > Sphingobacteriaceae > Mucilaginibacter. The sequence continues at coordinate 214 of JAFDZK010000499.1, read as the reverse complement.
GGCAACGAAATATTCCTGTATTTCGAATAATCAACGGTGCTCGTGCTTTAGCCTATCAAAAATTCGCTTCTATTACTGAAAGACCTGAATGAAAAAATTAAACCTGGATAAAACCGATAATAAACCTTTTATTACTGCTTACCAGCCGATAGAAAACTATGGCGTTATAGGCGATTTAAATACCGTAGCACTGATAGGTATTAACGGATCTGTT
>JAFDZK010000498.1 GCA_018267005.1 Bacteroidota bacterium | reverse complement strand
CTGGAAAGAAAGCGGGTAAGCATATTGACCATGAACTGGACCGTGGTACATCCGCTGGACGAGAAAAGCCCGCTAAAAGATCTGACGCCCGATGACTTGCAACGGACCCAGGCCAGTTTTGCCGTCTTATTGAAGGCTTTTGACGACACCTTCTCGCAAACGGTACATAACCGTACCTCGTATCAACACCATGACATTGTTTGGGGCGCGCGCTTTAAACCCGCATTTGACCGGGACGATGACGGGCGCCTGGTATTGGATCTGAGCAAGATCAGCGATTTTGCGGAGACTGAATTGCCGACACCGCAAAAGGCTGACGTATCAGTTGTTTAATTGCCTTAGCTCGTGAAACGGAACGCATTCACTTACAGTTTAAAGGTCTGGTTAACTACCGCATTTGTTGCCTCAACATTAATAATACTAATGCATATCGTTTTGGCACATAAGTATTTTGCATCTAATCATTACGACTCAACTATTACTGAAAGGTGTTATCATCAATTTTTGTTAAAACAATTGCGATTTTTTGTGGCGAATTTTGTTGTATTGATCCCTTTAGGCGTTGGAGTTTATTATACAATACTTTGGTTAAACAAACGTCGAACGCCAGTCCATAGTTATAAGTGGCTTTTAACTATCGCCGGAATCATACTAACATTACTCCCCGGTGTAGTGTTAGTATGTTATGCTATGGCAGATAATATTAGCAATTTTTACAACATAAGAGCTTTCAGTTCAGACTGTATTTTCTATATACCGGCTGTAACGGCAAGCGTCTGGCTATACAAAATCAAGCCAGCGTCAGAAGAATTAAAAAAGTAAGCAAGTTCCTATAGCATGCTCGCCGGACGCGTAGAAACATTTCGCTACTTCTTCCCACCCCCCAGCTTCTTCAACATCTCCCTTCCGTTATCATTATGCGGGTTCAATTCCAGCGACTTTTTATAATTGCTTATCGCCAGTGTCTTGCTACCCGCATCCATATAAGCCTCGCCGAGGCTGTCATAAGCATTAAATGAATTGGGATGCAGCTTTACATTCTGGCTGAACAGATCGATGGCATTAGCCAGGTGTCTCGCTCTTAATTGAGTATAACCGCAATTATTGATAAAATCTTCGGTCGGACTGATGGTATAACCGAACTCGGACGATAACACGCCGAAATGCTTCGCTATATCCTGGTAATTAAAATCCGCACTGCCATAAAAATCGATGAACCAGTCTTTGTAAATGAATTTCAAGCCGTCGAAAAGACTTTTGTAAGGAACCGAAAAATGATTCTCATCGTCGTATTTCCGCAGGTCCCACGCAAACCAGTCGGGAGCAAACTGTTTTAATTGGACCGCCAGGCCATCCACCTTTTGAGGGCCTTCATTGCCTAAAGTGATAAACAGTTTTCCATTGTGCGGATGGGAACTTGTAAAAATGCTTTTTACCTCGCCGATCATGTGGTCGTTAACACCATTGATCGCCGGGCTGACCAGAATCATCGCCGGGAATAGTTCAGGCTTGGTTTCTTTAACATATAAGGCAAATAATCCTGCTAAAGAATGCCCCATCAAAATGCGGTATGGCGCTGCGCGGTAATGCGAATCGATATAAGGAATTACTTCGCCTTCAATATAACGCAGGAACCGGCCGGCGCCCGACGTTTTCAGCACGGTGGCGCTGTCGGTTTCGGAGCTGCTGGCCTGCGGATGGATCGGAGTTAAGTCACGCCCGCGGTCGACATTGGTAATCCCTACCACGATCATTTCAGGTGTCCTGTCGCGGTCGTAACCCGCGAGGAAATCGGCTGCCGCGGAAGCCTGCTGAAAATGACTGTCGCCATCAAGTACGTACAATACCGGATAAGTATTGGTTGTGGTGTTGTAATCCGGCGGTAGGTGAACCCAAATCGTCCGCTGTTCCGGCA
>JAFDZK010000497.1 GCA_018267005.1 Bacteroidota bacterium | reverse complement strand
CTCTCTTTCATATAGCCCCTGGCTGCGCAACCTGGTGCCCGATGTAAGCCTTTCCTATTTAAGCTACGCACACCAGGTCGACGACAGGAACACCATTGGCGCTTCGTTGCGCTATTTTAATCTTGGATCCATTACGCTGACGGACCAGAATCAAAACGATGAAGGTACCTATACGCCAAATGAATTTTCGGTCGACTGTTCGCTGGCGCGTAAATTTGGCGATGGTTTTTCGTTGGGTTTAACCTTGCGTTATATCCACTCAAGCCTTGCCAACGGCGCTTTCCTGTCCGGTCAGCAGATTAAGGCCGGCAACGCAGGCGCTGCCGATGTATCGTTATATTATACCAAGCAATTACAGGAATTCGGCAACGACGCTATATTTTCCGTCGGATCAAATATTTCCAATATCGGTACGAAGATCAGTTATACAGATAACGGAACCAAATATTTCCTGCCAACAAACTGGAAGCTGGGAGCAGCTAATACCTTTAAAATGGACGAGTTTAACGAGTTAACGTTTACAGTCGACCTGAATAAGTTGCTCGTGCCCACGCCTCCTATTGTTGACAGCCAGGGCAATATAATAAAGGGCAAAAGCGATAACATTTCAGTACCGGCAGGTATTTTTGCTTCTTTTACCGACGCACCGAATGGTTTCAGCGAGGAAATGCAGGAGATCAGCATTTCGCCGGGCGTCGAATACTGGTATAACCATGCCTTCGCGTTAAGAGCAGGTTATTTTTACCAGAATCCCAATAAAGGCGGCTTGCATTATTTTACGGTCGGCACAGGTTTCAGGTATGATATTTATGCATTCGATTTCTCGTATATAGCCGCCAGCCAGCAAAACAGTCCTTTGGCCAATACCCTCCGTTTTACAATAATGGCTAACTTTGGCGCTACCAAGCGACAATAATGAATAAAATAAGAGTAGGTTTCGGCTTTGATGTTCATCAGCTAAAGACCGGCCACCCGTTTGTTCTCGGAGGTGTAATTCTCGATCATCATTCCGGCGCTTACGGCCATTCGGATGCGGACGTACTGCTTCATGCAATATGTGATGCACTTCTCGGCGCGGCAAACCTGCGTGATATTGGGTATCATTTCTCCAACACGGATGAACGGTGGAGGGGTATCAGCAGCCTGATTCTTTTGCAGCACGTTGTTCAACTGCTTTTCGATAAAGGATGGGAAATTGGCAATATCGATGCGATGGTTTGCCTGGAAGAGCCAAAAATCAATCCGCACATCCCGGCGATGAAAGCCAATATTGCCAAGGCAGCCGGGATAACCGAAGAGGATATTTCAATTAAAGCCACTACAAATGAAAAGCTCGGCTTCATAGGCCGCCAGGAGGGCGTAACGGCGTACGCTGTTTGCCTGGTAGAAAAGGAGCCGGTTTAGCTTCCCGTTCTGGGCTTCAATTTGACGTTGCCGGTACGTTTCAGTACCCCCCAACCGCTTAGCTCGCCTTTAAGTGCTTTCCGTATCGACTTGAACAACACATAATACATCAACTGGCGCCATATAAACCGTTGCGGAATGATGTATAAGAGTTTGCTATATTTTTCCTTTTCCATCCTGAATGCGATAATGGACACAAGGAAATCGATCAGCACAAAAGCAATGTAGTAGACAAGGATCTTTAACGGTTTATCTCCAAACAATCCGATGATCATCATCAGGTCGGCTAATGGCGAAAACAGCGGAAGGATGATCTGGAATATCAGGATGTTAGGCATACCCACCATGCCGAAGAACTTATATTTGCTGTTGAAAAGTGCGTCCCTGTTCTTCCAAAAGCTTTGTATGACGCCAAAACTCCAGCGGAAACGCTGTTTTAATAAGGCATTCAGGGTTTCCGGAGCCTCAGTATACGCTATGGCTTCGGCGCAATTGCGTATAATGTATCCCTGCTTCAATATTCGCATCGTCAGGTCACAATCTTCA
>JAFDZK010000496.1 GCA_018267005.1 Bacteroidota bacterium | reverse complement strand
GAATTCGGCTGTCTGATATCCGTTAATTCAGCCCATAACGTTCGAGCTTGGCATATAATGTTTTCCTGTCGATATTAAGCAGCTTCGCTGCCCTGCTTTTGTTGTAGTTCACCTGCTGCAGCACTTTTTGGATCAGTTTCTTTTCGTTGACCTCATTTTGAAGCTTCAGATCAGCATCGTTCGACCCTTTATCAGCCGGCACAAAAAGCAGCATTTCATCCGGCAGCGAGCCGATTTGTGCTTCATCACCCTGTGTAAGCAGCACCATACGCCTGATGACGTTTTTGAGCTCGCGTAAATTTCCGGGCCAGTCGTACCGGTGCAGTACATCCAATGCTTCAGCGCTTATCCCCCTCACATTCCGGCCAATTTCCCTGTTAGCTTCGGCAATGAAATGATCGATGAACATGTCCAGGTCGGCGGCGCGCTGCCGCAATGCGGGCAACTGTATTTTAAATTCGTTGATACGGTGATAAAGATCCAGGCGGAACTGGCCATCGCTTACGCTGTTTGCCAGGTCGTCGTTGGTAGCAGTAATAATTCGTACATCCACTGCAATTTCCTTATTGCTGCCAACCGGCGTAATCACTTTCTCCTGCAATGCCCGCAACAGCTTCATCTGCACCTCATAGTTCAGGTTACCCAGTTCGTCCAGGAACAAAGTTCCGCCGCCAGCCCGTTCAAATACACCCTGCTTGTCGGCAATGGCGCCTGTAAAGGCGCCCTTCACATGACCGAAAAGCTCGCTGGCGGCCAGCTCTTTTGACAACGATCCGCAATCGACAGCGATAAAAGGCTTTGAGGCGCGGTTGCTTTGCTGGTGGATCATCCTCGCCACGTACTCCTTGCCTGTGCCGCTTTCGCCCTGGATGAGCACCGCAAAATCGGTAGGCGCAATCAGGTCGATATGTTCAAACAGCTTTTTTGATTGCTGACTGTCACCTTTTACAAAACCAGAGCTGCCGGGCACGGCCGCTTGCCGCGGCGAAAGCGCGGAATTAACGATCAGCAGAAGCTCGTCGGGGTTCACAGGTTTGGTAACATAGTCAAACGCACCCGTTCGCATCGCTCTGACCGCCGTACGCACATCGTTCAGGCTGGTCATGATAATCACAGGCAGTGTAAAATTCTTCAGGCGTATCCCGGCGAGCAGATCGAGGCCGGTGCCGTCGGGCAGGCGATAGTCCAGCAGTAAAAGGTCGAAGTGATCGTTTAGTAAAAGCCTGAGGCCTGCCTTCACCGATGCTGAAGCCACAACCTGGTGCCCGCTTTTTTGCAGAAAATTTTGCACCAGTTGAGAAAAGGTCAGATCGTCCTCAACAATCAATATTTTTGCCATCGGCGCTTTGTTATTCCCTGCAAAAATAGAAAATCGCCTCAAATGAGACGATTTTCGACAGTTTACAATTTATCAGGAAGCCGAGGCAATTAAAGTGAGCTTGTTGAAATATTGGGGAAGCGCCTCCTGGTAAACGGGTTTAACGCCTTGGCGGTTTCTTGGTAGTGTCCTTTTTGGTTGTTTGTTTTTTGGTCGTGTCCTGTTGCATTTTGGTATGGGCTGATGCCGCAACGGTCATAAATGTGAATGCTGATAACATCAGCATGGCTGCAAATTTTTTCATAGTTTTTATTTTTAGTTATGCGAAAACTACAAGCATAACCGTGCCAATGCCTTAAAAAATGTGGTTTTATATATAAACCCACACTGTTTAGCCGGCGCGAACTGTTGCATTTATCCACACTGCTGTAGAGCAATGCAACAGAAAGATGATGCAGATGAAGACCCGGGCGTATTCGCTCATTGTTATCAGCCTGAGTGCTAAAATCACTTCGTCGCTGCAACGATCATCTGCCGGCATACGTCTATTGTTAGGCAAAGTCTACCCACGCAGTATGGAAGAACATGTATGGACGCTGGTCGAGCTTTTTATTTCGGGAAAGGCGACGGAACCTGAAATA
>JAFDZK010000495.1 GCA_018267005.1 Bacteroidota bacterium | reverse complement strand
ATATAAACAAATACATAGCCGGTAAACCTATGGTTGCCGGTCTGATCATTAAACCCGAAACCAGCAAAGAAGTAAACGCAAGCTCATTTTTTGTAGCTAAATAAAACCTGTCACCATGAAAAAGAAATTACTCATTTTATTTGCTGCCGCTTCGGTACTGAGCCTTAACCGGGCCTTTGCGCAGCAGAAACCCTACGAAATCACGGTCGACGGTGTAAAGGTGATCGTGCAGCCCAGCGGGAACGACATCGTCGAGATACAGACCATCATTAAAGGCGGCGTACAAAACTACCCGGCTGATAAAGCAGGCATCGAATCGCTGGCCATAACCGCGCTGACGGAATGCGGTACACTGAAACACGACAAGAATAGCTTTAAGGACCAGCTTGATAAGGTGAGCGCCGCCATGTACGGTTATAGCGGCAAAGATTATTCGGTGATCAGGATGAACTGCATTAAAAGCGATTTTGATGTGGTTTGGCCCCTGTATGTCGAAGCCATAACCATCCCGAAGTTCGACGCGAAGGAATTTGCGCGCATTAAGCAGGATGCGATCAACCAGATCAAAGAAAACGACAGCCAGCCCGACCAGGCCATTGACAAATATGCCAATAAGGTGGCGTTTAACGGGCGCAGCTATGCTGAAGACCCGGACGGATCGGTTGACGTGGTTCAAAAGTTTACGCCTGAAGAGGTTAAGGCCTATTATCAGTCTATCCTTACCCGCTCACGCATGCTGGTGGTTGTAGTTGCCGACCTGGACCGGACCAAAATAGAGCAGGAGGTAAGCAAACTGCTTTCGGGCATCAGGCAGGGTGCGCCTTACGATCTGAAAAAATCGTTCTTCAGAACTTACAAGAATACGTTCGTAGCCGAACAGCGCGACCTGGCAACCAATTATGTCGAGGGCGTAACCAGCGGCCCTGAAACCGGCACGCCCGATTTCAACGCGTTTAATGTGGCCATGCGCATTTTTGCCCAAAGGCATTTCCTGTATATCCGTACCAAGAACGGCTTATCGTATGCGCCGCAGGCCTGGTTTAACACAGGTACTACATCAGTGGCCAAATTTGCGGTGTCGACCACCCAGCCGGATAAATATATCGATGTGTTCAACAAACTGGTGGATACGATAAAAACCGCCGGATTTACCCCGGAGGAGGTGGCCAATATGAAAATCACCTACCTGACAGGCTTCTATTACCGCCAGGAAACCAACCAGGCGCAAGCTAATGCATTGGTTGCTAACGAGATATTATTCGGCAACTGGCACCGTTCGTACACATTGGTGGATGATGTAAAGAAGCTTACAGTGAACGACGTGAACGACGCCTTCCGCAAATACATCGGTAACATTGTTTGGGTTTACCAGGGCGACCCCAAGAAAGTTACCCCGGCTAATTACACTAACGGTTTAAAAGGACCGGACAACCCGGTATCGCAGTAGAGGAGGTGAAAGGCTAAACGGTAAAAGGCGAAAGGTTGGGGCTGCTATAGCCTTTTCCTTTCGCCTTTTACATTTTGTCAGGCCAGTGCAGGATGCAGATCGGTTTCTGCTTCCTTTACATGGGCCAGCGGTAGTGTAAAGAAGAACTCGGTGCCCCAGCCTTCCTCGCTTTGCACCCAAATTTTTCCGTTGCACTTCTCGATCAGGTCCTTGCAGAACAACAGGCCCATGCCGGTACCGATCTCATTGTTCGTACCCGTGCCGCTGTCGACCTTGCTTTTGAATAGCTTATTGAGCTGTTTTTCGTTCATGCCAACGCCGGTATCCTTTACCGACAGCAGGACATAACCGTCTTCCTGCACGCCGGCACTGATAGTAATGCTGTCGTTTGCGCGCGAAAACTTGATCGCATTGGTGATGAGGTTGCGTATAACGATGCGTATCGAATTGGGGTCGGCGTTAACTTCCAGTGTTTGCAAAACCTTTGCTTTCAGCCGTATGCCTTTGCTGGCCGCCTGGT
>JAFDZK010000494.1 GCA_018267005.1 Bacteroidota bacterium | reverse complement strand
GTTGGATGCTTTCAAAAAATCGCTGGATGTGAATGTGACCGGGGTATTCCTCGCATCACAGGTATTCGGAACAGTTATGGCAAAACAGGGTAGCGGCAGTATCGTCAATATTGCTTCGACCTACGGCATCGTCGGTCCCGATCAAAGCATTTACCGGGATAAAAACGGCGAACAAACCTTTTATAAATCGCCGGTTTACCCGGTTACCAAAGGCGCGGTAATTAACTTTACGCGCTTCCTTGCGGCTTACTGGGGCAAAAATGGCGTCCGCGTAAATACGCTTTCGCCCGGCGGAGTTGAAAACAGCCAGGACGAATATTTTATACACAATTATTCTGCTAAAACATTGCTTGGCCGTATGGCGCAGGCTGTTGATTACCAGGGGGCACTGATCTTCCTGGCCAGCGATGCATCGGCATACATGACTGGCGCTAACCTGGTTGTCGACGGCGGCTGGACGGCGATCTGAACAAAAAAATTGAATTATGAAAAGTGAATTGATCGAAAAAGCTTCACGTATCAAATTACTCCTCACCGACTGTGACGGAGTGCTAACGGATGGCGGTGTTTACTATGGCGCTGAAGGCGAGATGCAAAAGAAATTCAACATCCGCGACGGCATGGGCGTTGAACGCATGCGCAACCTGGCCGGCATAATTACCGGCGTTGTTACCGGGGAACTTTCGCCGTCGGTGGTGAAACGCGCGGAAAAACTAAAGATAACCGAGGTGCATCTCGGCTCGAAAGATAAACCCGCAGTTTTGCGCGAAATATTGAACCGTCTTGAACTTAAGGCAGAAGAAGTAGCCTTTATAGGCGACGACAGCAACGACGTTGAAGTGATGAAGCTTGTGGGAATGCGGTTCTGCCCTGCCGATGCGCTTCCTTTCATTAAAGACATTGCCGATTATGTAACTGAAGCCAAAGGTGGCGAAGGCTGCTTCCGCGAGGTCGCAGAGCTGCTGATCTCGGCAAAGGGCAAATCGGCGCCGGTTTCAAATGACGTTATCGACCTCGGCAATGGCAATAAGATCGGCAAGGACGAACCTTGCTATATCATCGCGGAGATCGGCATCAACCACAACGGTTCGCTGGAAATATGCAAGAAACTGATCGACGAGGCCGTAACGGCCAAAGCAAGCGCCGTAAAATTTCAAAAACGCACGCCGGAGATCTGCGTTCCCAAAGACCAATGGGAAGTAATGCGCGATACCCCCTGGGGCCGCATGAGCTACATCGACTACAAACGCAAAACAGAATTCGGCGTTGAAGAATATGCGGCGATCGATCAATATTGCAAAGAACTGGGCATCGATTGGTTCGTATCGGTATGGGACACCGAGGCCGTTGACTTTATGGAGAAATTTGATACGCCCGTTTACAAGCTGGCGTCGGCCTCGCTTACGGATCATGAGCTGATCAAACGCATCCTGTTCACCGGCAAACCGCTGATGCTTTCGACCGGTATGTCTACCACTAAAGAAATAGAAGATGCTGTTCAGTTGGTTTGGCGCTTCGACGAAAATTATCCCTTGCTCATCGCTCATTCAACGTCGGCATACCCATGCAAGCCGGAAGAGCTGAACCTGAGGATGATCCAGACCTTGGCTAAAAAATACCCTGGCATTCCGATCGGTTACTCAGGTCACGAGACGGGCCTGGCCACCACCGTCGCGGCAGTTGCGTTAGGCGCCACATTCGTAGAAAGACACTTTACGCTCGACCGCGCCATGTGGGGTTCGGACCATGCGGCGTCTGTCGAGCCGCAGGGCTTCCAGCGGCTGGTGCGCGACATCCGTGATGTAGAAATAGCATCGGGCGATGGAATAAAGAAAGTTTACGAATCAGAATTAGGGCCGATGAAACGTTTAAGGGTTAATATCAGTCCGGAATATTTGGAGAAACCTAAGGTGGAAAGTCTTAAGTCCTAAACCGGAAGCCATTAGCGATCAAAGACTCAGAACTCAAGACTC
>JAFDZK010000493.1 GCA_018267005.1 Bacteroidota bacterium | reverse complement strand
GCTTTTCGCTTTGGTCTTTCAGCTTTTTGCTTTCTACTTTTACCGACCTTACCCTATTCCTTACCGATTACTGCCCGCACATCGCCAATATTCCGTTGTCATACCTTTTATAGTGCTATAGTTTTGGGTATTGATTAATTACTAAGACAATGAAAACTATAACAGAAAATCAAAGTTCAGGCCGTAACACCCGGACTATATTAGGCATCATATTATTTTTCCTCGGCATAGTTTTGCTGGTCGACCAGCTTAACCTGTTCTTCATACCCGGCTGGCTGTTTAGCTGGCCCATGCTGCTCATCGTCATAGGGCTGTATGTAGGCGCCAGGCATAATTTCAGCAATCTGTCGTGGATCGTTCTCGTCATTTTAGGGACCGCGTTCCTGGTCGATGACGCCATACCCGGTTTGCTTATCAGCAACTTTATCTGGCCCACAGGGTTGATCATACTGGGTGTTTATATCATCATGCGCCGCGGCCTTAAGAAAAATCCGTAAGTACAGCTTACTTTTCTATATAAACCAGGGGATGCCGCGCATCCCCATTTTTGTTTGCCGGCGACCCCTGCCTAAAGATCAACATCATCGCCTAATAAACGATTGTGAATTTTCACCGACATTTTATCCGCGCTTACCGACTTCTTATAGAAAGTCGCCAATATTTAATAGGTTAGCCCTGAATATTAACTTAGTTTTGGTTAAGATTAATTTTGGCAAAGAAGACAATGGACAACAATATAAATGATATCGATTACCAGAATAAGCCGCGCAACAATGGAAAGGTGCTGGTAGGCATGATCCTGCTTTTTATCGGCGGGATATTATTGCTGCGCCAGTTCGCTTATTTTGATATACCCGGCTGGATATGGGGAGCCGGCACATGGCTCATGATCATCGGCCTTTGGTCGGGCGCCCGTCACAATTTCCGCAACTCAACGTGGATCATTCTTTTCCTCATCGGCGCAGCCATTATGGCCAACGATGCTATTCCCGAACTGCATATTGGCAATTTGATATGGCCGGCTGCGATAATCGGCATAGGTATCTGGATCATCCTCAGGCGCAACCATGCCTGGGATAAAGGCCGCTGGGACCGCAAATGGGATAAGGAAAAATGGGAAAAAGAATGGAAGGAAAAATGGGACGCGCGCTATCACAAATATACGCACCCGGTGGGCGATGCAACCGGCGCGGACACAGGCGAAACAGGGCCCCCGCCAAATTTCTCGGCTGACGATTTCCTGGATGCCACATCCATTTTCGGAGGGTCGAAGAAAACGATCTTGTCAAAAAACTTCAGGGGCGGCGACATCACCAATATATTCGGCGGTTCCGAGATAGATCTTTCGATGGCCGATATCGATGGCAAAGTAGTGATCGACATTACACAGGTTTTCGGCGGCACGAAGATCGTAGTTCCACCGCACTGGCAGGTCGTATCGAACATGTCGGCGGTATTTGCCGGCGTCGACGATAAACGCCTGAGGAGGGTCGGTTCGGGCGACAACAATAAGATACTGGTGCTGGAAGGTGTTTCCATCTTCGCCGGTGTGGATATACGCAGCTTTTAACAACAAAATCTATCTCTATATGAACTGGTACGTAGCAAAGATCGTTTTCCGGATCGTGACGGGCGATGGCAACCATCAGCCCCAATTCGACGAGCAATTAAGATTGATCAGCGCAGAGACTGAATGCCAGGCTTATGAAAAGGCCGCCTGCATAGGCCACCTGGCCCAGGAAAGTTTTGTGAACAACCAAAGCGAACCCGTTCGCTGGGACTTCATCGGCGTGGCGGAGCTTAACCTGATAGGCGAACTTTCCGATGGCGCTGAACTGTATTACCAGATACACGAAACCGCCGACCCCGACCTGTATGTGGCCTGGGCACAGCACCGTTCGGCATTGTTAAGCGTTAAAAACTAAAACCGGAAAGTTTTGGCCTTCGCACAATCACCATTCGCAAAACTACGCATTGCCTTCGCTACAGGCGGCATTGTTTGGGCCGCCCTGCT
>JAFDZK010000492.1 GCA_018267005.1 Bacteroidota bacterium | reverse complement strand
CTACGTTTACGAAATAGCCAAAGGTTATAACAAGTTTTACCACGAACACTCCATACTGCAGGCTGAAGATGAGGTAACCAGGCAATTCCGTTTGCAGCTTTCGGAGGCCTCGGCCAAAGTCATTAAAAAAGGAATGGGATTATTAGGCATCGAGGTGCCGGAGAGAATGTGAGGCCTCGGAAATAAGAGTTTAGAAAAGCGAAAGCCTCTTGAGTTTGTTTCAAGAGGCTTCGTAATAATATCCCTTAGAGGTCAGGGGTTATTTCCAGTGCCCTCTATGCCAGCGATAACCACGATCGTTATGTTCCCAGGATCCTCTGACATAGGCACGCCCATGGCGTTCATGTTCCCAATGGCCGCGGTTATGTATGTAGTGCCCACCGCTCCAAACCCAATCGTCGCCAACCCAAACCGCGCCATCGTAAGGGGGCGCCCCGGGATCATAAACCACGTCGGCAGGCTGATCGGCTACATAATATTCTCCGGCGCAGGACGTGAGGAACAGAGATGTTCCCAAGGCTGCGATCATCCCTAATTTTGCTAATGCTTTCATAATTAACTTTTTATAAGTATTATAAAGCATTGACAAATAGAAATGCAAAAAGTTTAAGCGAATTTGTCGGCCACCACCACGTCTTTGCTGCCTGGCGTATATTTGTAGAATCCGCTTCCCGATTTTATACCGAGATGCCCGGCCATAGCCATATTAATCAGAAGGGGACATGGCGCGAACTTTGGATTACCGAAACCATCATGTAAAACTCTTAAAATTGCCAGGCAAACATCCAAACCTACAAAGTCGGCCAATTGCAGCGGCCCCATGGGATGCGCCATCCCTAATTTCATTACCGTGTCGATCTCCTGCACCCCGGCTACACCCTCATAAAGGGTATAAATCGCTTCGTTTATCATAGGCATTAATATACGGTTGGCGACAAAACCCGGATAATCATTTACCTCAACCGGATCCTTTCCCAATTTTCGCGAAAGGTCCATGATCGCCGCTGTAACCTCATCACTGGTCGCATAGCCCCTGATCACCTCCACCAGTTTCATTACCGGCACCGGGTTCATAAAGTGCATCCCAATCACTCTTGAGGGTTCTTTCGTTACCGAAGCGATCTGTGTGATCGAAATTGAAGAAGTATTTGATGCCAGGATAGTGTTGTTTCGGCAAATCTCGCTCAGTTGCCCAAATAATTTTAATTTAATGTCCCGGTTCTCGGTAGCTGCTTCCACCACCAGGTCGGCATTCTTCGCGCCGGATTGAAGATCGGTAAAGGTGACGATATTGCCTAACGTAGTGTTCTTGATTTCTTCGTCTAGCGTTCCCTTTTTTATCTGCCGGTCTAAATTACCGGCTATCGTATGTAATGCTTTCTGCAGGGCATCATCACTTATGTCGACCAAAGCGACTTTAAATCCGCTTTGTGCAAAGGTATGTGCAATGCCGTTGCCCATGGTACCAGAACCGATCACCGTTACATTTTTCATAAAAGCTGGTTTGAATAATTGTACTGCTAAGGTGAGGCAAATTCTTCACACGGCAAAATGGATGTGCTCGCCGGAATCGATCACCGTTTTTTTATCGACGTGTTTATAATGCGGTATATGTCCCAGCAACGCAATGCCGGTATGCTCCAGGATGTAGTCCTTCGTATAAATATCCTTGTTCCCGTTAAACACTATACCTTTTATGGGTATGCCGTATTCTTCAAGCGCGAAGATTGACAGCAGCGTATGGTTAATGCTGCCGAGATAGTTTTTTGAAACCAGTACTACTTCGGCCTGAAGCTTTTTAATAAGGTCGATAATCATAAACCCCCTTGTTAACGGCACCATCAAGCCGCCTGCTCCTTCGATGATCAGCGTATTAGCGGTTTCGGGCGGAGCGAAATTGTCCGGATCAATAACGATACCGTCAATAGCCGCCGATTTGTGCGGCGAATATGGCTGCGTAAGCCGGTAAGCTTCCGGGTGAAATTTCGTTATGGGATTGGATATGAGGCTTTTTACCGATAAGGTATCGCT
>JAFDZK010000491.1 GCA_018267005.1 Bacteroidota bacterium | reverse complement strand
TTCCCGCAACAGAGAAAAGCAGCAGGACGGCGAATACGAATTTATTTAACACCTTTTTCAAAACTAGATATCAGCAGCACCGGGTTCTTTTTACGTGGTGAAGCATGATTAGGTTTAAATAATTCTGAAATTTTTGGCCTCTAAGTCTTGTTTAATTGCTGATTTATAGAATGTTGCGTCTGAGTTTATGGTCATTCTAACTTTGAGTTAATAAATAGCTTTTAACGTCTTTAAAGCACGTTTCGTAAAATTCGGAAAGCAGTGAAGATGCCCTGCGGAATATTACAGCTTGATAAACTTGGTTTGTCCTACGGCACTTTTCGTTTTATTGTCCGTAACGGTAACGACGTAGGTGCCTGGTCCGAGGTTGTTAATGCTGCCTTGCCATGAGGGCTGCGAAGACGTAACTTCTTTTACAACAAGCCCTGAAGTGTTTGTGATCTTTATGTCGTAATTTGAGGAAATTTCAGAGGCGTTTTGGGGTTTGATGGATAGGTTGATCATGCTATTTACCGGGTTTGGGTAAATGCTCAAATTATTCGTAAAGATACCATCAGCCTGGTTGGCAAACCCCACCACAACGATATTGGAATAGGTGATGGTTCCGTTAAAATCGATTTGTTTTAAGCGGTAATAGTTTGATCCTGTCACGAGAGGATTCCGATCCATCAGGCTGTACTGGCCGCTGCCGGCAGCATTAGCCGAGCCAAGGTCGTCATAGGTTTTCCCGTTGTCGGTGCTTCGCTGAACGGTAAAATAAGTGTAGTTGCCTTCATTTTCGGTCTTCCAAACAAGCTCCGTCTGCTGGTCATTCTGCACTTTTTGGCCCGTAAAGCTTAGCAGCCTGTAGGCGTAGGCCGGGTTTTGGCGTATGACGAGTGTAAAACGTTTTGACCCAAAACTGGCGCTATCGCTTTTGTAAATATTAAAGCTGTAGGTTTTGACATGGCGGATGTCGACCGAATCTTTGGTATAAGCATCCATCAACCATATGTCGAAGAGCTGCGGAACGGACACGATATCCGTTGCTGTCAGGCTGTAAATACCGTCTTTGCTGGCATTTACATTCAACCTGATCGATTCGCTTTTCGGTTTCGGCAACGGTACGGTGTTGATCGACAGATCGACGTTGTCACTTGATCGTGTCGCGAGGCTTACGGCTCCGTAACCGGTTTTGTACGGGGCATCGATAGCATAGCTGAAATTGGTGGTGGCCTGGCTGTTAAACCTTACCAGGGTTTGGTCCTGTACACTGCCCTCGCCGATCTGCAGGCGCAGGTATTGCATGTTTGCAGCGGCCACCGGCTGTTTAGACATGAGCAACGTCGAGCCCTGCGCATTTTGCGAGGTGGTTTTGGCGGATTCGTTGAAGATCAACTGGGCGCCGCTGCCGGTAGCCAATACAAAGAAGCCCTGCCCGCTCGCTATCACGTTGCTGACGAAGGTAGCGCTGCCAATGCCGCCGGATCCTGACATGTAAGAACCATAGTTTTTCGTGATCGGGTCCAGTTCGTATATCGTGCTGCTTACATTGCTGCCATATATACCGGTTGTCGATGAGCTTGTTTGAAAATTATCCCAGTCGATAGAGCTTGCGTAGGGATTCCCAACCAGGTTGAAACCCGCATAAGGTGACGCCGATGTATAGCTTAAGTTTGATGATGTAGGGGTAAACCAGTCTTTCACCGTTACCTGGCCTATGTTCAATGAGCCGCTGGCGCTGAGGGTAACGGTTTGCGGTACATAGGTTACCGACGTTTCGTTAGCAAACGAAGTTGTCGCCCGGTTACCCCTGAAAAAGCACAAATAGCCGTTTCCCACGGGAACATAATTGCCGGTACCGTCGCCATCGAGTGTATAATTATAGTTTGGCGTGTTGTTGATCGCGCTGACGCTGCGGTAATTCCCGCCCGTAAAGGTGTTTGTTGGACTGCTCAGATTTTCCCTGAACAGGTATAAGCTCGGGTTGGCAGCGGCCGTATTGTCAAACCCTCCTGTAGTGGTGGTTGCAGTCAGGTACATCGAGCTGATCAGGTAATTCAGCCCCTC
>JAFDZK010000490.1 GCA_018267005.1 Bacteroidota bacterium | reverse complement strand
GCCTTAAAAGTAAAAAGGTGATGCCAAACGACATCACCTTTTTACTTTTAAGGCTTTAGCTTATTACCTGGCTTTAAAGTTTTTTGGCTTTTTAACGCTGAAATGCGGCTTGCCGGATGGGTTGATCTCAGCACCTCCTACCAGGGTCATGGCACAACGGAAGCCAACTTCGGCGCTCGACTCGTCTTCATCCATAAAGCGGCGGGTAGCGGGGTTAAGCCAGAATGCCATGTCATTCCACGAGCCGCCTTTGTAAACTTTCGAATGGTCGTTCACCAGGGTGGTAGTTCCGTACAGTGCGTTGTTCACCGAGTCTTGCGCTCCCCGGAAGTCTGGGTTGTACGGTTTACCGGCTAACGGGTTCTTTGCCGCAACAGGATTGGCAGCGGCCGGATTTGCGGCATTGGCGTTTGCGCCGTTTGCTGCGTTACCATTTGCCGGAGTTTGACCTTGTGACGCCAGCAACTCAGCATAAGTCATCTTCCTGCCCGATTTAGCAGGATCTAAGATGGGTTTGCCATATTTATCTTTGGCATACAGGCCTTTCTGCGGATCGGCAAGACGTTTATTCTTGTATTCGTTACCACGGAAGGGATTGAAGTCTTCAAACTCTTCAAATGAGGTTTGTCTGTAAGTATCCTGCACCCATTCATTTACGTTGCCGGCCATGTTATATAAGCCAAAATCGTTCGGCGGGTTAGACCTTACAGGTGCGGTTATTTCGGCTTTATCATTCAGGTATCCGCCCACGCCCATGTTGTCGCCTTCGCCGCGTTTAAAGTTAGCCATGATCAGGCCGCGGGTTTTTGACTTTGCCGAGCGCACGCCCATGCCGTTCCACGGATATATCTTGTCATTGTCGATATTCTCAAATTCGGTGTTTCCAATCAAACCCAAAGCTGCATATTCCCATTCAGCTTCCGACGGCAGGCGGTAGCCTTGCTTTAATATACCATCTTCTATACGTACCGGCCTTACAGGTCTGCTGCTTTTGCCGCCTGTGGTCGAGGGTTTGGCATTAGGGCTTATGTCGACCATCATTTTTTTGCCGTCGATACCCGCGCCGCGGTATTGGCCGTTCAGATATATATCTGTATTAAAGGGGTCTTTGTTAGCCGGCGCAGGAGCGGTCTTGCCGCCTTTTTTACCATTGCCCGGCATATCTTTCCATGCTACCAGCCGGCCGGTCTCACGCAGAATGTTTTCATTCATACGGTCGGTCCTCCAACTGCAATAATCCTGTGCCTGGTCCCAGCTTACGCCTACTACGGGGTAATCTTCGTAAGCGGGATGCCGCAGGTAATTTTCAACATAAGGTTCGTTATACGAAAGTGGCCTGCGCCATACCAGGGTATCAGGCAGCGCATTGTAATAAAGTTCGCGGTCGTTGGGGAAAGTGACGCTTATCCAGTGCAGGTAATCAAGCCAGTCCTGGTTTGATACCTCAGTTTCATCCATATAAAATGAAGGGACGGTAACCCGGCGGCGAACATTGTTATAATCGTAGGTGACGTCCTGGTCTGCGCTTCCGCCCATCACAAAAGTGCCGCCTTCAATGGCCACTAAACCAGGGCCGGGAGCAGGATGTACTTGTTTGAACCGCTCGTAACCGCCATTGGTTTTGTCGTTATAGGTCATTCCCGTTTTTTGCGACTTCTCTTTCTTGCTGCAACCGCTCATCAAAACGCCTAATCCCAACAGAATGACAGCCGTACGTGTAAAAACCATTTTCATATTTTTACTCTTTATCAATGTGTAAATCTAAAAAAAATTGAATTAATAATTAAACTC
This sequence comes from Bacteroidota bacterium, assembly GCA_018267005.1. Classification (GTDB taxonomy): domain Bacteria; phylum Bacteroidota; class Bacteroidia; order Sphingobacteriales; family Sphingobacteriaceae; genus Mucilaginibacter. Next base: position 259 of record JAFDZK010000490.1, on the reverse strand, counting down.
ACCTGTTATATTAAATTCAAAAAAAGGATGAACCTTTGTTTGGGGTTAAACGTAAAACCCGCCATTGAGTTACAACAATCTTGTTTTTTTGAGTGAATTAACAAATGCCAGATAGTCTGTGTTTTGTTTTGGGTTAAATGAAGCTACTGAAAACAGATATTTTGAATATTTACACTAAATTGCAATAATGAAATTTTTAAACCTGAAAGCAAGCAGATTTTTCTTATACATTTATTTTTTGATACCCTCGGCCGCCCTG
>JAFDZK010000048.1 GCA_018267005.1 Bacteroidota bacterium | reverse complement strand
ATGACCAGGGAAGTTGCCCATTACCAGCAGTTCGAAGCGGCGCTGAGTACCATCCAGCCGAACTTTCCTCCGGGTATTTTGCAGAGCGACCCGCGTTACAGCAACTTGTACTTTAACATGTCCGACGGTGCGGAAGTGCGCGGGCCGTGGAACGAAGGGCAGAGCACACAACTTCGCGAAGAATGGCAATGTATCCGGGAACCGATCGAGTGCATCAGGGAAACGCAGGGCCTGCAGGACATGGAGTGCGAAGGTACCGACCGGACCGAAGAAACTGTACAGCAAATGGACAGGCAACTGCGCGAAGAACGCAGCCGCGAAATAAACGAGGCGGTGCCAACAGGCGAAAACCAATGGAGCGAATATTAAAACATGATGTTATGAAAAAATAGTTTTGGCGCTTGCCGGTTCAGCACTTTCAGCCTGCCGGCAAACGGCCAAAACAAGATGGCCGTCACAGGGTCAGGAGGCATAGCGGCCGATAAGACGGCGAAGGCGTCCTGCCCATACCCTTCCGAACGAAGTAATAATGGACCAGGTAATAATTTAGATTTATCTGCTGTACTTCAGCGCAGCCTGGAATATCTCTTCCCGTACCGGGCTCACATTATAGTAAGCTTTACCATCGATAAGACCCATGTTCTCGCGGTTGATAAGCAGTATCACGGACAGCTTTTTTGATGGTACAACGGCAATGCTCGTGCCGGTAAAACCAGTGTGGCCGAAACTACCCTCGGGGCCGCCCTTGATAACCGGGTTCAGCGGGTCCATCATCCAGCCCAGGCCATTCAGGTATTTGTCCTTGGTCAAAAAGGTTTGTATCGTCTGCTCTGAAATGAATTGCTTCGATCCCACCTTGCCGTGGTGTACCAGCATGTCAACCAGTTTTTGGATATCTTCCGCGGTCGAGAATAGCCCAGCCGCACCCGCCACGCCATGTTCGGCGTACCAGGCGTTTCCGTCGTCGACCTGGCCGTGTAACACATAGTGTCGCCAGCCGTTCCAGGCGTCGTGCCTGATCTCTTTGAACTGGTAGCCCATCGACGGGTCGTACACCATCCGGTGCTCAAAGGGATTGCCCGGGTCCGTCGCCGCAATTTTATACGGTTTGCCCTTAGTAAGCGGATTATACATGGTGTGGCTCATGCCCAGCGGCTTAAAGATATTTTGCTGTTCGAACTGGTCAAGCGGCATGCCCGACACTTTTTCGATGATCTCGCCAAGCACGGTAAAGCCCAGGTCGCTGTAATGCCGCCCGGCGCCCACCGGGAAAGCAAGCGGCAGTTCACCGATCAGCTTAAAAGTTTGCGCTTTGTTGTGCGCACGGTAATACATGGGGTACCACTCATACAGGCCGGCGGTATGCGTCAGCAGGTTGCGGATGGTGATAGCCGCTTTGTCAGGGCTGCCGAATGCCGGTATATATTTGCTTACGGGATCGTCGACATGCACCAGGCCGCGATCGACCAGTAACATGATGGATGTAGTGGTGCCGACCATTTTCGTCAGCGAAGCGATATCGAACATCGTTCCCGTAGTCATAACGGGCGGTTTGGCCAGCAGCCGGTGGTGATAGTCATACTTTTGCGCATAGCCGAACGCCTTCAGCATAACCACGCTGTCGCCCTGCTTTATTTCCACCACCGCGCCGGGTATTTTATCGTTGTTCACCTGGCTGTTCAGTATGCTGTCGACGGTATTGATCAGCGCGGCCCTATCGCCCTGCGCGAAGGACATGATCGAAAGACAGGAAGTAATGGCTGCAAGAGCGGATGTTCGTAGGAAAGACATGATATTGAGTAAAAGCGAAAGATAAGGAATTTCTCTATGCCTGCGTGCCACAACGGGTTGAAATCCGTTGTTACAAGATCCCTGAGCCACGGCTCTAAATGGCGGCGAGAGGCTTAGCCTCGGGACATGTTGTAACGACGGATTTTAATCCGTCGGGCTACGACGGGTTATATCCTGCTATCGGGCCGACCGTCTTCCTAAGCAATATTTCGGTGAACCCCGGTTTTATAAAGTCCTTAAGCTCCCCTACCCGCTCAAAACCGAAGCTTTGATAAAGACGAAGCGCTCCTTCGTTGAAAGAACTGACACAGATAAAAATGTTAGGTGAATATTTCAGTATGCGATCCTCGCAGAAATGGAGCATCCTGGTGCCAAGACCCTTGCCGCGATAGCCCCCGGCAACGGCGATGGTCTGAATGTAGCCTTTGAAAGTTCCCTGCGGCTGGATGATAACGAAGCCGGCTATGGCGGTTCCTTTTCGCAAAACGAACACCTCACGGAAAGAGCCTTCAAACGCTTTTGCGCAATCGTCAACGTCCATACCCAGTGTGATCCACGGATCGGTGCGCGACATTATTCCGGCACAAACGGCAAAGTCGGCCGGGTCGGTGGTTTGCTCTATAACAATATTTTCTTCAGGCGACGGCACGATCTTTCTTTTGGATTATTAACAGGAACAAGATTGTCAGCACTGCGTTCACCAGGATATTCATAAAGCCAAAATCGAAATTAAACCGGTTAATGAATAGCCCGTTCAAAACCCAGGTAAATAGCGCTGCGGCCACGCAGGCCACCGGCACCCATTTCTCTTTGAGCCTGACGCCGGTAAATAATCCTGTCAAATATAAACCCAAAATAGGCCCGTAAGTATAACCCGCAATTTTGAAAATGGTATTGATGATGGCGCCCTGGCTGCTCCAGAACGCCATAACGATTAGGAACATGACGATATTGACGCCCAGCAGCACCCGGTTCTTGATCTTCTTTTTCTGGTCGTGAGGCTTGTTCTCAAAATCGAGAAAGTCGTAGCTGAAGGCGGTCGTGAGCGCGGTGATGCAGGCGTCGATACTGGCGAAAGTTGAAGCGACGACGCCGATAAAGAACGCGATCGCCCCTATCTGCCCGAAATAATGGAGGGTAAGGAACGGGTACAGGCCGTCGGTATTTACTAACTGCCCGTTTTGCGATTGCAGTTTGATGCCGTGCCGTTCGACAAAGATGTACAGCAAAATGCCCAGGCCCAGGAAAAGCGTTTGGGCGCCGGCGATGAAAAAGCTAAAAGTCAGCACATTCTTCCGTGCGCCTTTGATATTGGCAATGGTCAATGTCTTTTGCATCATGCTCTGATCAAGCCCTACCAGCGCCACGGTGATGAGCAGGCCCGAAATGAATTGCTTAAAAAAGTTGGAACCTGAGTCGATATTCCAGTCGAACAGCCTGGCGTAAGGGTGGTGAACGATGGCGCTGACCATCCCGCCGACGGATAAGTTAAGCGAGTTTTTAATGGCGATTATGGAAACGATGATGACCGTGATGAGGAAGAGAGATTGCAATGCGTCCGTCCAGACGATGGTTTTGATGCCCGACTTATTGGTATAAAGCCAGATGAGCACAAGCACGATAATGATCGTCAGGAAATATGGGATATGCATTGCATCGAAAAAAGCATACTGTAATATCTTGACAGACAGCAGCAGCCTGAGCGCCGCGCCGAACGATTGTGATACTAAGAAGAACAGTGAACCGGTTTTGTAGGTCACGCCGCCGAAGCGCACGTTAAGGTAGGTGTAAATGGATACCAGCTTCAGCTTGTAATAGATGGGCGTAAGCACAAAAGCGATGAACAGGTACCCGACGATGGTGCCGAGGATAAACTGGAAATAATACAGGTTGTCGTTCCCTACGTTGCCGGGAATAGAAACAAGCGAAACCGCCGAAATACCCGAGCCGATCATCCCGAATGCGACGAGGAACCAGGGCGAAGCGCGGTCGCCGTCAAAAAAGCTGTTGTCCTTCGTATGTCGCGAGGTGAGGCGGGAGATAGCCATCAATAAAGCGAAATACGCAAGAATGATAACGAGGATGAGGGTGGCGCTCATTTGGTTTGTATGCGGGGCTATGAGCTAAAGGTAGTAAAAAATGGTAAGGAGGGTAAAGGTGAAAGGATAAAGGCGAAAGGTTGTTCGCTGTTGCGATGTGCCGTTGGGTGAGACGGAGTGTGGCAAAGTCACATAGTTTTTATGACATCATTTTTTATAAAATTGTTTTAACTTTAGACATTGCCCAAGGCCGCCACGATTAATTTCCTGTAAATGAACCAATCACAAAGTGAAGAAATTAAAGCCATCCGTCACAAGCGCTGGGTCAAAAGCACGCATTTCATTATCACGTTAAGCTTCCTGGCGCTCACGGTCAGCGGTTTTGTTATTTTGATGGCGCACCCGCGGCTTTACTGGGGAAAGGCAGGCAACGACCTTACCCCGGCACTGTTCGAACTGCCTATCAGCCGCAACTATCATCACGGCGGCTGGGAACAAACCACACCATTTAAGCATTTAACAAGTTCACAGGTAAGCGCGGTGCGCACCTACGATATTTTTAACGAGAACGGCTGGGGCCGCAGCACGCATTTCCTGGCTGCCTGGTTTTTAATTGCAACCGGCCTCATATATTTTATCGTTGGGTTCTTTAGCGGTCACTTCCGTAATAACCTCGCGCCGCGGGCAAGGGAGTTTAGTTTGAAACTTCTTTGGCGCGATTTTGTCAGCCATTTCAGGCCGCAAACACGTCCGGCCGATACGCAATACGGGCTGTTGCAGAAGATCACTTACCTGTGGGTTATATTTTTCCTTTTCCCGGTTGTCATCCTCACCGGTTTTACCATGTCACCTGCTATTACTGCGTCATACCCGTTCCTGTTGAAAATATTTTTCGGCCACCAGTCAGCCCGCACCATTCACTTTTTTGCGGCTGTTTTATTGTTGCTATTCCTGGTGTTGCATATCGTTATGGTGATCAGGACGGGCTTTAAGCGAAACATAATAGCAATAACCTTCGGCAGCAACCATGAAAAAAAATAAACCCATGACCCGGCGCCAGGCTATTTTTGCGGGCCTCACTTCCGCCGGCGCACTGCTTCTTTCGGGATGCCTGAAAAAAGCGCCGCCTACCTACGGCAATATTTTGCGCATGGGCGACGACCTTACCTATACGGCCCAGCGCGGCCTGCTGTCGCAGCGGGCGCTGGCAATGGAATATCAAAAGAGCGATATCACTTCCTTTCCGGTTACGGATATCGGCGATCCCGCCGATCCGAAAAGCAAGGCGGTTTACAGCCAGGAATACCATGAGCTGCAGGCCAATAACTTTAAAGATTGGGCTCTTACTGTAGAAGGCAGCGTTGCTAAGCCTGCGAAATATTCGATGGACGCTCTTAAAAAGCTGGGCGAACGTACGCAGATCACCCGGCATACCTGCGAGGAAGGCTGGAGCGCCATAGCCGAGTGGACCGGGGTTCCGCTGGGCGCCGTGCTAAAGGATGCCGGGATATTACCGGCAGCGCGCTTTGTATATTTTTACGGGTACGACAAATATACGGAGAGCATTGATATGCTCGACGCCTTTCATCCGCAAACTATCCTGGCCCATACCATGAACGGTGAAGACCTGCCCGCGAGGCATGGAGCGCCCGTACGCCTGCGTGTGGAAACCCAGATTGGCTACAAAAACATTAAATACCTGCAGCGCATTGTTGTGACAGAGAAATTTATCGAACCCGACGCCGATATCTCCACAGGGTGGTCCTGGTATACCGGCATCTGAAGCCTGGCCGGGTTGGAAAATCCCGGCTGCCCTTGTAGTATCTCTTACCGCAGCCTGAAAATCGCGTGGATTTTTAGTGCGCAAGGGCTAATTGACCCGCTTTGTGCAGCTCAAGGTCCTTTACAAAAGCATCGATCTGCGCTTTTTGCATGCCGGGCATACAGATGATATGCGCCCATTCCTTCCCGGAAGCCAATTGCCACTTTTTGATCAGCTCTTCACCGGGCTTGGGAATGTTAACAGTCAAGGTATCCGGGTTTCGCCACGCCTGCGGCTCTGCCTGCTTTAAAATGAATTCAGCATATTCGGCGACATCCAGGCAGTCCATTGTTCGTTGCCTTAAGCCTTCCATGCCCAGCTTCGAAATGGTATACCAGAGAAACAATGGCGTATGCCCGTTCCTGGAGCCCGATATGGTTGTGTCCAGCGAGCCGATATAATCAACAGAGCTCGCAATGCGGTCGCGGTGGCTTTTTTTGGCGATAACCATTCCGCAAGGTATCGGAGAGCCAAAAAATTTGTGACCGCTGACGGCGATGCTGTCCGCGCCATCCTCAAAATCAAAAGCCGGCCGGGGTTCTAAAAAAGCCGCGTAACCGCCTGAAAGCGCGCCGTCGACATGGATGTAGTGATGCTGGATAGCCAGGTGTTTAAAAATGGTTTTCATTTTGGCCACATCATCCCGCGCCTCGGTCATCGTCGTGCCGATATTGGCCAGGATGATCACCGGCACCTGGCGGTTAATGCTGATGGTTTTCTCCAGGTCGTCATAATCGATCTCGCCGCTGGCCTGCGACCTGATCGCGATGTTTGGCATATTCAGCAAATGCAGGTTTTTCTGAACACTGTAATGCGTCGCCTCGGAATAGTACACGATCGCTTTGGGATACAGCTCCCTGGCCAGGTACAGGCCATACAGGTTTCCTTCCGAGCCACCATTGGTGACATATCCCCACCAGTTGTCTTCTTTCGCCCTGAAAAGACGCGCAAGAAATTCGATCACCTGCTTTTCCAGCTCGCGCGAGCCGACGGCATAAGTTGAAGGAATAAAGGGGTCGCCGACGTTGTTTAACGGGTATTCCAGGAAAGGTAAAAGTTCACTGTAGTCAAAGTCTTTTGATACGGGGTAACCCATCGTCATGGGCGACCTTGAACTGATCTCGTCCAATAAATCTTTCAATACCTGGCTGGTGTTACTTGTCATTGATCGCTCGCCGGTTACCCGGATATTTCAACTACGGTTTATTTGACAAAGTTATCATGCTATTTGTGGGTGAAGTATGCACCGTGTCAGTAATAAAAGTGATTTTCCTCACCTGCTTTTAGCCGTTACAGGTTAGGCAACAGGTAAAAAAGCAACAGCAGGTTGGCGATAATGACACCGATGGTCAATATCAGCAGAAGGCGCGACTGCGGGTAGAAAGCTTTGTTGAGCAATTGTTTCTCGATGCGCCGGAAGCGCAGGTAGCCAATGAGCGCGGTCAACGCCCCGACTGCAACCAGGCATACCCCTACAATACCGGAAAAGCTGCCTGGCGGAGTGATCACGCGCCCTGTTACTACCAGCGAAAGCTGCCTGACGAACAAAGAAAATTTCACCACCACAAAGCCAAAACCCATCAGCGCGATGCTGGTGCGTATCCAGGCAAGGAAAGTGCGCTCATTAGCCAGGTGATCGCTTACATTGGCTTTAGGTTCGTTGGGATTGCCGTTCATCCGGCTAATCAACAGGCAGAACCGGCAAGCGGTTTGCAGCACGCCTTAGATTCTAAACCGTTATTATCGATTTTTTTCAGTTAAACGATTGCCTGAATTCCAGCGGCGAAAGATTGGTTTTGGTTTTGAACAGCTTGCTGAAGGATTGCGGGTGCTCAAAACCCAGTTCATAGGCGATCTCGCTTACGGTGAGTGCGGTGGTAGAAAGCTTTTCCTTGGCTTTATCGATCAGCTTCTGGTGTATATGCTGCTGCGTATTCAGGCCGGTAAGCACTTTCAGCAAACCGCCCAGATAACCCGGCGATACATTCAATTTTTCGGCGATGTAAGTTACGCTGGGCAACCCTTTTTGTATGATCTCGTCACCGTCAAAATAGGTTTCGAGCAATTTCTCTAAACGGCCCAGCACCTCGTGGTTGGCTATCTTGCGCGTAATGAATTGCCGGTTATAAAAACGTTCGGAGTAAGTAAGCAACAATTCGACCTGCGCGATAATAATTTCCTGGCTGAATTTGTCGATGTTGGTTCTGTATTCGTTTTGAATATGTTGCAGAATTCCGGCTATAATGATCTCCTCCTTATCGGAGAGAAACAGTGCTTCGTTTACCGCGTAATCAAAAAACTCGTAACGCCTGATCTTTTTCGCCAAAGGCGTATTCCACAGAAAATCGGGATGGATAAGCAGCATCCATCCCGATTGCTGTATGGCCTGGTTTGGGTTGAATTCGATGCTGAACACCTGCCCGGGCGCCATAAAGAACATAATGCCTTCGTCGAAATCGTACTGCTGTTGACCGTACCTCATTTTGGCGCTGAAATTCCGCTTGAGCGCTATGGAATAAAAATCGAACACGTAATGCAAACGCTCGTGGCCCGGCGTATGCTTTACTCCGCCCACGTCAACCACGCTGATAAGCGGGTGTTCAGGCTTAGGTAATCCCCTTGCCCGGTGAAATTCACTGATCGTTTTTATCCGGAATGGCGCCGTACTCATGATGCAATTTAATTACTTTGACGATAAACGGCCGCAAATTCCTTTGCAAAATCCTTCATTTTTACTTTTCCCAGCTCAGGCTGGTGCAGATAGTAGTCTTCATACAGAATACCGTTGCGCCGGCTGGCATTCATCTCGACCAGGCCTTTGGCAATAGCGGGGTTCATGCCCGAGGCCAGCATACCTTTCAGCATTTGGTCGTCGGAAATAAGAATCCACTTCAAGTCGGGTTTGCCGATCGCTTCGCCTAAAATGCCCGCTACTTCATTACAGGTCAGTTCGTCACTTGCCACGTAGCGGACTTTCCTTTCGCCAGGTTTTTGATTTTCTATTTCTTCTGCTATCGCATCCGCAATGTCGAACGGAGAAACCCAGGGATCTTTGTCGTCGTCTCCGTAGTTGGAGGCGATAACACTTTGTGTTTTGATTGTACCGATAAAGGCAAACAGGTTATAATAAAAACCAACCGACCGCATGAAAGTGATGGCGACGTCGGCCGGCAGCGTATGCATGATCTGCTCCATATTGTAATGGAATGCCAGTATACCGTTGCCTTTATCCGTATGTGCGCCGATGCTGCTCAGGTGGATCACCCGCTTTATACCCGATGCCGCTATGGCCTGCACATAATTGTGTCCCAACATATCGATATGAGCCATCAGGTCAAAATCGTGATCAAAAAAATGACCCGGCGCTTCCATGCAATAGGCGGCATCGGCGCCCGCAAAAGTCCTGATGAGAAATTCGGCATCTTCCATAGTACCGATGGCAGCCTTTGCACCCAGGGCCTCTATTTCTTTTTGCCTTTCGGGCTTGCTGCTGATGACGGTAACGTCGTGGCCCTGTTTTACTAATATTTCAGTCAATGGCCTGCTGATATGGCCAAGCGACCCGGTAACGATGATCTTCATAACATTGATGTTTTAATGCTACAAATGTCAGCAGTGAAAGTGGCGCACACTTAGCCGAATCCACGGTTATTGTAGCCGAAATGAAAAACCAATTCTATAAAAATTCTTTTGCGGAATATGCCTTGCTAATTTTATTAGCAATTCGTATATTTGTAATGAAGGGAAGGACCAAGAAGATGGAACAATTGGCATTATTTGCCGAAGCCGGCCAAAGCAAAGGATTACCCGTAGAATTATTGGATTATCGCCCGGGACTGTTCAGCGCCGGCGAATCTGACGATTTGCTGGAAACGTTTATTAATACAACGCCGTGGAAGCAACCCATACAGAAATTATGGGATAAGGAATACCTGACACCGCGACTAACCGCCTGGTTTGGCGACCTGGGAACCGACTATTCTTCGCCGGGAAATGTAGCCGATCCCATGCCCTGGACACCGGAACTTTTAATGATCAGGGAAAAAGTGGAGCCGCTGGCAGGGATACGTTTCAACAGCGTGTTGTTTAATTATTATCGCGACGGCAATGACTCCGTTGCCTGGCACAGTGACCGTGAGCGTGTTTTGGGGAAGAATCCGATCATAGCATCAGTCAGCCTTGGGCAGGTACGCAGTTTTGATATCAGGAAAAAGACCGACCATAAGGAGCATTATTCCGTAAAATTAGAACACGGGTCGTTCCTGCTGATGAAAGCGGGTCTGCAGGAAAATTGGGAACATCGCATAGCCAAATCGACGCGTCCGATGAAGGCACGCGTAAACCTGACCTTCCGGGTGGTGATCTAAAATAGGAGCCTGCGGTTAAGCATTTACAGTTAATCCTCTCAAATATTCCGCTATCGCCTGGTACTTGTTCTTTAGCGACTCATCCGCAGTTTCCCGTTGCAGGTGTTCGGCCCAATCTAATGCGGTACCGCCGTAAATAGTATCTTTTGTACCTGTACCGGCGTCGTGTTCGGCCAATAGCTTCACGCAGCTAAGCGAACCCGAAGAAACCGCCTGGTGCAGGGGCGTAGCGTGTGAATGGAATCCGCTGTTTTTATCCGGATAACCGTTGGTATCGGCGCCGGCTTCCAAAAGCCTGAACACCATGTCCGGTTTGCCATAAAATGCCGCAACAGTAAGCGCAGTCAGCTTTTCAGCCGGGGCGGCAAGCGGCAGCAGGCGTTGAACGTCGTCCATTTGCTCCAGCGCGACGGCGACCGGCAATGATAACATTCCGCCGCGTTCTATCAAATGTTTAGCAGCATCGATATTGCCGTGAGCCAACGCGCTGTTTCCCGTGCCGGGCTTCGCGCCTGCATCGATCAGCGCATCCATCATTCCCAGTTGGCGCCCGCTTTCATGAGGCGTACGGCCGGTTGCCACCAGGCCGAGCGCATAGTCAAGCTGTTGCTGGGCCGTTTCCGGCGCATATCGCTTTACCGAGTCAGCCAGCATGGCGGTGATCTCAACAATGTTGTGCGGAAGCTCCCCGCTGCGTATCGGGTTATCGGCCACGAACCACAACAGGTATGGGCTATCGAAGTAATCGCCGGTAGGGCTGTCCAGCCGGGCCGTGACGAGCGACGGGTGTTTACCGACCAGCTCTTGCAGCAAGCCCAGGTCGCCCGAGTCAATGGCTTCCACCGCCCGGCGAAATAAAGGGTCTTGAATATCCGGATTCTTCATGGTTCCTTGTCCTTACTCAAAATTAACAAAGTCATTCCGTACTTGTATGTCAATCTTGCATCAAGTGCCTAAACATTTTACTTTTAGCCCCGCATGCCCGAAAACCCTAAGAACAAAATACGGCGAATACTGGTGGCCAGCCTCGTCGGCACTACCATCGAGTACTTCGACTTTTACATTTATGCAACCGCCGCGGTGCTCGTCTTCCCGAAACTGTTCTTTCCGGCATCGGCCCCTGCATCGGCCCGCCTGGAGTCATTGGCCACGTTTGCGCTCGCCTTCTTCGCACGACCCCTTGGCGCGGCAATTTTCGGTCACTTCGGCGACCGTAAAGGGCGTAGGCCACGCTCGTCGCTGCTTTAATGACCATGGGGCCATCGACCGTTGCCATAGGCTTGCTGCCCGGTTATGCTTCCATCGGCATCGCCGCACCGATCCTGCTTGCCCTGTTAAGGTTTGGACAGGGCCTGGGCCTGGGCGGCGAGTGGGGCGGCGCCGTATTGCTGGCTACAGAAAATGCTCCCGAAGGCAAAAAGGCGTGGTACGGAATGTTCCCGCAGTTGGGGGCGCCTATCGGCTTTTTATTATCGAGCGGAACGTTCTTTATACTTGGCAAAGTCCTTACTGACGGTCAATTTTTAAGCTTTGGCTGGCGGATCCCGTTTGTCGCCAGCGCGCTGCTGGTTTTTGTAGGGCTATACGTCAGGTTAAAGATCGCCGAAACCCCGGACTTCATGAAGGTGATCGAAAAAAACGAGCGCGTAAAGCTGCCTGTTTCCGATGTTTTCACGCAACATACCCGGGCCATCCTGCTCGGCACTTTCGCGACGGTAACCACCTTCCTGCTTTTTTATCTCATGGCCGTCTTCACCTTAAGCTGGGGCACGGTCGTTCTGCACTATTCCAAAAGTGAATTCCTCGCGGCGCAAATGCTTTCCATGATCGCGTTTGGCGCCGGAATACCGCTATCATCGGCATTGGCCGACCGTTATGGCCGGGCCCGCATGCTTATTACAGCTTCTGTTTGTATTTTTCTTTTCGGGCTTGTGTTCTCGCCATTGTTCAGCACCGGCAACTGGACTATTACGACGGTGTTCCTGATACTTGGCATGTTCCTGATGGGGTTGACCTACGGACCGCTCGGTACTGCCCTTGCAGGGATTTTTCCGCCCCCGGTTCGCTATACCGGCTCGTCCTTATCGTTTACATTGGCCGGAATTTTAGGCGCATCGCTTACGCCGGCGCTTGCTACCTGGCTGGCAACGCAATACGGGTTAAGCTATGTAGGGTATTATCTTTCATTTGCATCGCTTATCACGTTGGCGGCGCTCATCGCCGTCCGAAAAACAATGCAAAATTAATTCGATAGTGCCCTGTAAAAAGTCTCCGACGGACGACTAACGACTTCGGACTTTAACTATCTTTATTCTTTATGGGAACGCTCGATAACATAGGCCGCATTTTTTATGGTATCAGTATAGCCGAGATGGGTGTGCAAATCATTTATTGTCACGATTTTCCCTACTTCTTTTTACCCTCCAATCATACCGCTATACCGGGCATAACGATATTTGCTTTCATTTTCGGCGCCTTATTTATTACCGAAGGCTTAGCCGTTGTCCTATCAAAGAATGCAAAGCCTGTCTCGCTCGTGTTTGGGGTGATATTACTATTGGTGTTTCTCTTTTACCATGTTCCGTATGAATTGCTGGTGAGCCCGAATAACACACATTTCGGCGATTGGGAAAATGCCTTCAAAGAGCTGGCATTAGCCGGCGGTGCGTTGGCTGTTGCCGGCTGTTTCACGGAAAAAAATGAACGCCCGGTCACCCCTTTGCTAACTAAAATGATTCCCTGGGGCTCCGTTATTTTCGCCCTAACTATCATCAGCTTTAGCGGCGATCACTTTTTGTATGCAAGGCAAGCAGCAGATTATGTGCCCGCATGGGCGCCGGCTCACCTGTTCTGGATGTATTTCTGCGGCGCTGCACTACTCACCTCGGGCATTGCCATTATTATCAGGATTCAAGCCAGGTTGGCGGCGATGCTTTTGGGAGCAATGATACTGACGTGGTTTATTACGCTGCATGTCCCCAGGGTAGTCGTCGCCGCTCCCGCCGACCGGCCGGACGAAATTACCAGTGCGTTTCTGGCCCTTGCTTACTGCGGGATAGCCTGGGTCGTGGCTGGCAATGCTAAGAAGAATGCCGGTATCTTCAAACTTTGACAGCCTGCCTGGCCACAAGCTGCCATTGCTGTTCATCGTTTTTAATCCAAACCAGCAGGATACTTATTTTAACGCTGCCCGGCCCCTTTCCCTTATCGTTCGTTTCGGCGGCAAGCGTATGGCGAACGATGGCCGTATTTCCTATAACCCGGATCGTTTGGTTGGAGATTTCAATCGTCAAAAATACGGAGTCGCCATTGGTAAACGACGAGATAAACTCCTGCTTATTTTGCATTTGCCCGCCAGAATGCCCGTAGGTCAGTTCGTCGGATGCCAGTTGATCAAGCCGGGCGCCGTCAGCGCTGATCATGGCTTTTCGTAATTGTTCTACTGCGTCGGCGACTTCCTGTATGGCATCGGAATCGGGTGGTATATTCATTATAGACTTGATTAAATGGGAATTATATGACGCGACAAAGATGCAAACTTTTACCGACCGGATCGGGTACTACAATTCCTTTATTTTAATATTCCTGAACGCGATACCTGTGGCCCAGTCCTGTAATACAATGTGGCCGCTGATGTGCTTTCCGTATTCAGGGAAGGCTTTAAAATGCGAACCGGCTACTTTTTGTGCCCAGGCTTTAGAGTTAAAGTCCTGAACTGTGGTCAATATGCCATTCAGGTAAAATTGCACCTTGCCATCCTTTTGCCTAATTTCGGAATGGTTCCACATACCGGCGGGCCTGGTTTTTGCCGGATTTTTTTGGGCATTAATTCCGAATATACAGCCCGACCGCTCGTCGGGTTTGGCAAAGTCGGGATTGGCATTATCGAGCAGTTGGTATTCCGGACCGGAAGCTCATCCAGTAGGCACATCTTGTCGTTCCAAAACATTGATAAAAACGCCGCTATTGCCGCCTTTGGGCAGCTTCCAATCAAATTTCAGGTCGAAATTCTTATATTCGTTATCGGTCACGAGGTCGCCCGGACCCGATTTATCCTGCGGATCGCAAAATAGTTCGCCATCTTTCGCCTTCCAAACGGTAAACGGCGCCCGGCTGTTGTACAAATGCCAGCCGCTGGTCGACGTTCCGTCAAATAAAAGTTTCCAGCCGCCGGCTTTTTCTTTGGCGGAAAGCTTATTGTTTTGGTCGGGCGTAAAGCTAAAGCAATAAAAAATGGCCGCTGATATAACCAGCGCAAATAGCGTTGTACTGATTTTCCTTTTCATAAATTTTCAGGTTTGCTGATATTATTAATACTTACCTCACCGTGATGATCACCCGCTGATACTTTGTAAGCGATGGTGTGCCATTGTCTGTTGCTTCCAGTACAATATGGATGGTTTGCCCTGAAACGGCGTCCTTAGGAACGTCCACCTCTGTTTGCGCGGAAGCAGGGTCCAGGATCGCGACCGTTTTAGGATAAGTTCCTACCTGGAACGGCCACCATTTAATTGAGACGGCGTTGCCATCCGGATCAGACACCGCGGCGTTGAGACGTATTTTTTCTCCTGCGGAAGCCATTAGATTTAACGGCCCCTCTATTTTCACAACCGGCTCATGATTGACATCTGCAAATCTTGGCGTTACCGACCATTTGAGGCGGGCGGCAAAATCATTCTGCGCCGCCGGAAAGAAGTCCGGGTAGACCATTGTTTCCTGGTTAGCCTGCGTATTCATCGAGCTCAACGACGCCGCCATAGCCTTTTGTGAGGTATCGCCGGTTTGAAAGAAAATGTTTTTGGTGTTCCGCTCCACGATGCCGCGGCCGCCCCATCCGCCGTACGAGCCGTCTTCAAAAGCCCGCAAACCATTTCCGAGCAGGTTCATGAACGTTGGGTCGTCGCCTTCGCCAAGCCACGATCCTTTTTCCTGCACGGGCAGCCAAACGACATAGCCCATTTTCCGCAACTCTTCAGTGGTATGCCCCGCTATGCCGAAATAGTCCATGATATCGCCTTTCACCATTTGCTTCCCGTCGCCCCAAACGCGGTAAATGGCGCCAAACGGCCCCCTATCTGACACATTTGCTTTCATCCATGACGACGTCATATAGATCGAATCTGCCTTTTTTGCTCTTAGCTGGGCTCCGTATCCCCAGTAGGGGCCACCCCTGAATTGACGATATTCGATATCGGGCCAATTGGGTTTGATATAGCTTGCATAGGTATCGTCCTGGTCGCCTGAAGGAAGCAAAACCACTTTCCGCGATATTTTCTGTTTTAGTGTTTCCCACTCAGTGGTGTTTTCATATTGTTCCTGGATCGATTTTAGCGCGCGGGCAATGGTGCTTTGCCCTCCCTGGGCGGTAATGAACAGCTTTCCCGGTTTATTGTCGAGTATCAGTGATTTAATCAGTTCCGACCCCGGCGAATCTTTCGAAATGTCCCCGTCGAATTCAATATTACCATACCGTATCTTCGACCTGAGCTCCTCAGGACTGGGATAATTGGCATCGTGGATTTTAAGGTTGGGGTAAACCTTGCCATAGGCATCCACCGCGTTATGGATAAACCGCTCGTCCTTGGACCAGCGCCACGACTCGCAAGGGCATAAATGCAATCCGAAGCGCGTGTATTCCCTGCCGGGGACGTACCATTTCGTGCCTTTTCCATCACCCTTCCAGTGGAATGCGCTGCTGGCGTATATTAGTCCTTCAACCTGGTAATCGCTGCTGTAAAGCAGGAAACGGATAAGTGTATTGTTGTCATCCAGCTCAGGATCTGCCGTCAGTACGACGCGTGGACGAGGTTGCTGGTTCGGATCCTGCGCGTACGCCTGGATTTTAGTGAAAAACAGCGTCGCGAATAAAAGCGCGCATACAGGTAAACATTTTGCATTGAATATCATTGAAATAATATTTTAGGTGAGCGAAGCGAATCTAAAAATAAACAATGCAACGGGAAAAGCTAAATAAGACTGTCCGCGCCCATTATTCAAGGTTTGCCAGGATATGCCGGAGGTGAAATTGAACGAAACCGTCCATAGAATCGGGCCTCTTGTCGTTATTGGTAAAGTTTAACGGCTTGATCAGGTAGCCCGAAACACCCAGCTTTTCGGTTACCGTCCTGTCGTGCTCTTCGGCAGAGGTTGTCATTACAATAACTTTAAGGTGCTTTAACGCAGCGTCCTCTCTTAAGACCGACAGAAACTGGAAACCGTTCATCTTGGGCATATTGATGTCCAACAGTATAACGTCAGGCAGAGGATCCATTGGCGGCCTGTGGCTATTGCCTCTCAGCTTATCCAACGCTTCGACTCCGTTATATGCCGTGATCAATTCGTGGTCGATACCGATCTTTTTCAAAGCCCGCTGCACACTTATGATATCAAGTTCGTCGTCTTCGACCAGCAAAATAATTTTTTTCATCTTTAATTTTTGGGCCAGGTAAATACAAATTTTGCACCATTGCCTGCCGAAGACAGAACACTTATGGCGCCTTCATTTTTTTCAACGATCTTTTTCACGATCGCGAGACCGATGCCGGTGCTTTCTTCGTCGTGTTTTTCACGTAACGTTTGGAACATCTCAAAAATTTTCTCGTGGTATTCCTTTTCGATGCCAATGCCATTGTCCGAAACCGCAAACTCATAAAAATTTCTATGCTCGATACAACTTACTTCGATGCGCGCGTCTGAATTGGACGTGTATTTCACCGCGTTGCTCAGCAAATTTCCAAATACCTGTGCAAGTAATATTCTCTCGGTATGCAGCACCGGCATGTTCTTCACAGTCAATTCATATTCATTTGGGACAATGAGTTCAGCAAGCTCTTTAATCAGAACAGCTACGTCCACTTCTTCCTTCGGATATTTTCCTCGTCCTATACGTGCATATTCCAGCAGGCCATCGATCAGGTCGGCCATGCGCTTTAACCGCTCCGGAATAATATCGAGGTATTTTTTCATGTTTGGCGACAGCTCGTCCGTCAAGTCTTCCTGTATCCATTGGACCACATTCGATATACCCCTGATAGGCGCTTTCAGGTCGTGAGAAACTACGTAGGCAAACTGGTTTAGTTCGTCATTTTTTCGTTCAAGTTCGTCAATGTTGCTGCTAAGCCTTTGCGACATTAAATTCAATGATTGCGACAGGCTGGTTAACTCGTCCCGTTTATCGTCTTTGACCATAGTAAAATTGCCCATGGAGATGTCTTCAGCTAATTTTACCATGGAATCTATGCGCCTTGAAATTCTTCGGACCAGGTAAAACGCTAAGCCTGCCCCAACGATGATGAGCAGGAAACTGAAAAAAACCGAAAAGGAATCCGTCTCTTTGATCGAGGCGGCGAGCGCCTTGCGTCTTTTTTCACGTATATTGTATTCGTGCTCATCGAAGAGGCTGAAGAAAGCGGTAATCCTCGCGTTATAATTTTTGACGTTGTTTATTTTGAATTGTTTCTGAAATAATTCGTCATACTGCTTGTTTAAAGCAGGGTTTGCGATTGATTTTTGTTTTTCATTTATTATTTGATTCGAATAATTAAGCCACTCATTATGAATAGCCGTTATCGAGTCGAGCTGACTAAGCTGGGAGGGCGAAGAACCGATCAGCGCTCTTTCCTGTTTCATTAGGGCAGGGATGGCTGTCGATCCGTTGTTGTAACGGGTAAGGAATTTTTGATCGCCGGTGAGCAGAAACCCGCGCAATGCATTCTGCATATCGATGATACTTCGGTTCAACACGCTGGATGTGCGGATAACCGATTCAGAATTGGTCAAAAAATCCGTGTTCATGTTCACCTTCCGGGTAAGCGAATAATTAACATACGAGTCGACCAGGTCGATAGAGATCGCGATTAAAAATCCGAGCGATATTTGGGTCGCCAGCTTCATAATAAATACAAATAATGGCCTTTTATATCGGCGGATAAGAGTGGACGCCGATTTCGCGGACGCCTAATAAAAATTACAGGCATTAATTTCCTCAGGTAAAAGGTTGCACAGCGGGTACTCGCTGATTAACCATCAAACAAATAAAAAGATTAATTGTTTGGTCGCTTCGGGATTCCGGGTAAGGTTTTTGAAAAGCCGCCGAATACAGCCATTCCGCCCTTTCATCGCAATTAAAGAGAAGCATAGCTTCGCAGCTCGATATAAACGCTGTGAGATTATTTGCCCTCAGCCTGAACCATAACCTTAACGGTTTTGAAGATTATGCCCAGGTCCAAATCCAGGGCAATGTTCCTGGAATAGAGCAAATCGTATTTTAAACGTTCGCACATTTCTTCTACATTTTCAGCGTAGCCATAGTGAACCTGGCCCAAAGATGTAATACCGGGCTTGTGGTTAAGCATTTCTTTATATTCCGGAACAAAGGCCGAGATCTGGTCGATATAATGCTTTCTTTCCGGCCGGTAACCGACTACAGACATATCGCCTTTTAAAACATTCCAAAATTGAGGAAGTTCATCCAGTCGCGTCTTTCGGATTATTCTTCCCCACCTGGTAATACGCGGATCATTATCTTTAGAAAGCTGGGGGCCATATTTCTCGGCATCGATATACATGCTTCTGAATTTGTAGATCTTGAACGGCTTTTCGTCTTTGCCTATCCTCTCCTGCTTATAGAACGCTCCTCCGGGGGTGCTGATCTTGGTGATCAGGTAGACGAGGAAAAATACGGGAGCTCCAAAGGTCATAACAGTCAAAGAGAACACAATATCGAATACACGTTTAAGCACCCTGATTTTACGGCTCATCGCATTGCCGTTATTGAGGTGGAGAATTGGCAAGGTATTATAATTGTTCTTTTTGGTGTTTTTGCGGGTTATCGTGTCAAAAACGACATGAAGGTTAATATTGGCTGCCTTGCAGGAAAGAATGATATCGTCTAGTTCCTGGATACTCATTTCTTTAAAGCACACGAATATCTCATCGGGCCTGTTTTCGTATGTATTTATAATTTCATGGAAATAAACCTGCTCATTGCCTTCGATAAACTGATAATCGTTATAGCCCAATTCAGGATAATCCTCAAAAAACTGCAGTAAGCCTTCGGCTATTTTGCTGCTTCCCCATACGATGACTCTTTTTTCCAGGTGAACCCTGGCTTTAGAATTTCGCACAAAGTAAGCCATTAATATCCTGTGCAATATCGTTGCTATGGAGAACAAGCAAAACGTGATCATGACAAACCCCCTGGAAACATTGAGGATCTTGAAAAGATATATGACGCCGAAAAGAACGAGCGCCTGGTAAATAAATGTTGTAACCAATTTATCGACCACCTCATTAATATTCAGAGGCTGAAACATTTTATAGTTGTTATTGATCGATGCGACAAATATCCACGAGACATTGGCAACCAAAATGAAAAGCTTTGAAGCGTCATTTGGGTGCTCGGTTCCGAAGATAAAATAGTGAGCTATCAAAAGCGCAATATTTAAAAGAACCAAATCAAAGAGAAAACTAAATTTCTTTAACCGATTGAAGTATAAAATGGACATACTCTTTAGTTAGATGAATTTAAAATCAAACGAAAATGTTTTAACTTTTAAAAAATTTTCTTGCGCATGCTGAATTTTAATATCGCCAGATCATAACCCGGATCGGTTGACCATACATATCGAAGCATACGCCCGGTATTCCGAATCAATTACTTTGATCTTTTAGAGGGTATCCGGAGTCGCCTCTTACATGAAGAAATGACAGACTGTTTTTTTGAAATAGATTTTGATAAGGCATATTAT
>JAFDZK010000489.1 GCA_018267005.1 Bacteroidota bacterium | reverse complement strand
ACTTCAGGCGCCAGGTAAGGATTACCTTCGGTTTGTGCAAGAATGTTCGTTTTATTATCGTACGGGTTCAGGGATGTCAGGCCAGGACGCGTAATACGCTTACTATAAGCCAGCTTAATGGTTTGGGTAGATGACAGCGCCTTCTGTATCGTTAAGCTCGGAATAAAAGTATTGTAGCTATTGCTGAAAGGCCTGAGGGTGGTGTCAGAACTGGCCGTTTGAGGTGCGCCACTAATGTTAGTAACCTCATCCCTCGCGCCAAGCATTAAGGTAAAACCCTTCGGCAGCGTAATGGTCAGCACGCCATAACCGGCCGTCACGTCCTGGTTATAGTTGTAAACTGCTGAGTTGACATTGTCAAAAACAAACTGATCAGGCGTCCCGGCGGCAGGATCGTATGCAAAAGCGTCCTGCGTACCAACTAATCGCCTTAATATTTCCTTACCACCGGCCTCAAGTTTAAACACCTTATTTATCGGCAGTGTGTAATCGGCTTGCAATGTATATTCATTGTTCAAGCCATTTATGTTGGCTTTAGAATTGGGCAAGTTTGCCAGCGCAGAATAATAACTGGTAAAATCGGTTACCGTACGGCTATGGCTCCACTGGGTGGACAGATCGAGCTCTTCACCCTCTTTGTGGAATTTATGGGTATAATCCACGTTCCAGTCAAAGCCCCCGAAACTGTTGTGACCTAAAGCGTTGCTTGTATAAGCTCTGCTATTAATAGCACCTGTCGAATCCGGTATTAGGTTTGTAAAAGTTGAACTGGTATTTGCAACGGTATTAAACCCACCCTGGTTGAGCCTGATATTGGTATGCAAGTCGTTAAAGGCGTTGAATTCATAATTTGCCGAAACGTTACCGATTGCGCCATAACGCTTCACATAGTTTGTGCCGTTTGAAGTTGTGCTGGTATGCACGTTATTGTTAGGCTGTATATCATTGTAAAAACCTGTAAGTGAAGTTTGCGGCCAGGTATAGTTGCCGCCCGCGTTCATCGACAGGCTGAAACGGTTTTTGTTATAGTTCAGGTTAAAGTTACCATTGTTCTGGCGCGTACCGATACCGCCACTTACCGAGCCGCTGATGCCGCTCATGTTCTTTTGCTTGGTAATGATATTGATGATACCAGCCGAACCTTCTGCGTCATACTTGGCCGATGGAGATGTGATCACTTCAATGCTTTTGATCTGGTCAGCTGGAATGGTTTTCAATACGTCCGATAAGCTGGCCGAGGTTGCGCCTGAAGGCTTACCGTTGATCAGTACGCGCACGTTCTGGTCGCCGCGAAGTGATACGTTGCCATTAATATCTACAGCAACCAAAGGTACTTTTTGCAATACGTCGGTCGCGTTACCGCCAGTGGCGGTAAGATCTTTCTCTGCATTATAGACGATCTTATCGATCTTATTTTCTATCAATGGTGCCTGCGCGGTAACCGAAACGCCTTTAAGGATCTTTGCGCTTGGCGCCACCAATATATTACCCATGTTCTTGTCGGGCTTCGAATTAGTGGTGGTTACGCCCCCTACAAATTTTTCCGGATAACCTACGTAAGTAATGCGTAGTTTATAATCGCCCGGATGCACACCGTCGATCTTAAACTGTCCTTTATCGTCAGTCAAAACACCGTTGACCGGCGATTTGCCGGTAGCACGAAAAAGTGCAACCGAGGCATAACTCAAAGGCTGTTTGGTCACGGAGTCGATCAGCGTGCCGGATACTTTGCCGACGATACTCGATCCGCCGCCGCCGATACCTAATTGCGCTTTAGCCGTTATGAAAGACGCTAATATGATGAAAAGTAAAAGTATTCGTTTCATTTTGTTGTTATCGTTTTTGCAATTGGAGGCAAAATTAGCCCAAATGTTACAGGTGAAAACACCGTTTTTTGTCGTTAGAATGCAACGTCACCAATTCGTTACATGCATAGTGTGTAAAATACAGGAGTCAGGAAGGTTTTTTGTTATTAATCAGTTTGTTAACCAGATGACAATCACGCAGGGTCAAATTGGACCTGCCCAGAGACGCAAGATTTTGCGTCTCTGC
>JAFDZK010000488.1 GCA_018267005.1 Bacteroidota bacterium | reverse complement strand
GGAGTTTCTCTTTGAATATAAAGACGCCGACCCGCAGATAACATCGCTGCAAAAACAGGAATTATTAAGCAAGGCAGAGAATATCAGCGAACAATTTGCGAGGCTAAGCCAAATCAAACCCGGCTATGCCGACCGGGGCGTTAAAGGGTACGGCCTGCGGCCGCCTGTTAAACAAACTAAGATCCGCCTGAAAAATCGCCTGCGTAACGAAGCACGGCTGATCGGTTTATTATTCAAGACCACGTACAGACAGATACGGCAAAACAAAACCATTTCTTTTATCAATATCAGCGGATTGGCTATCGGCATGACCACCGCTATCCTCATCTTTTTGTGGGTTTTTAATGAACTGAGCTACGAGAGCTTTAACGCCAACCGCGACCGCATTTACGCGGTCTTCAACCAGCGAACGGTTAACGGCCGCCTGGAAGCAGATGGCGGGCTACCGTCGGTATTGGGACCTGTTTTAAAAGCAAGCTATCCGCATGTAGAGGAAGTCAACCGCATTTCGGGTGTGGGGTCGTTTGTTTTAAAATACAAGGAAAAGCGTTTTGAAAGTAAGGGCCTGCTTACCGATGCCAACTTCTTTAAATTTTTTACCTACGTTTTCAGCGAGGGTAACCCGGCGACTGCCCTGACAGGCTTGCATAGCATTGTATTGACCGATCAAATGGCCAAAAAGCTATTCGGCAACGAAGATCCCATGGGCAGGATCGTAAAGATCGACAGCAACGTGAATTTTACGGTTACCGGCGTACTGAAGCCCCTGCCGGCCAATACGATGTTCAATTACGTCGAGTATTTGGTGCCGTTGAGCTATATGCGCGAAGTGCATTGGGAACATACGGACTGGGGCACTAATTCAGTTGAAACTGTTGTGATGATGAAGCCAGATGTAAGCCGGCAAACGGCACAAAAGCTTTTCTGGAATGTATTCCGTGGGAAACCGGTCGACCCGACATCGCATGGTATCGTCGAATCAATGGCCGACTGGCACCTGTACTATTATGACAATGGGAAATTAGTGCCGGGCGGATTGGTAATGATCCGCTGGTTCGCGCTTATCGCCTCGCTGGTAATGCTGATCGCCTGCATCAACTACATGAACCTGGGTACGGCCCGCAGCGCCAAACGCGCAAAAGAAGTGGGCATACGCAAGGTAGCAGGCGCGGGCCGCGGGTTATTGATCAAACAGTTTTTGGGCGAGTCGGTGCTCACTGCTCTCATCGCGGGCATACTGGCTGTCGGACTGTCGCAGCTTTGCCTCTCAGTGTTTGATAACCTGGTCGAAAAGCAGCTCACTATTCCATACGACAACCCGGCGTTCTGGCTGGCCGTCGGAGGCTTCGTACTTTTTACCGGTATCATCGCGGGCTGCTACCCGGCTTTCTACTTGTCGGCATTCCGGCCTGTAAAAGTGCTCAAAGGTATATTAACGTCGGCCGGCGCGCTGGTAGCGCCACGCAAGGTAATGGTAGTGGTGCAATTTACCCTGGCTATTGGTTTTATTATCATTACCCTGATCATATACCGGCAAATAGATTTTGCGATACACCGCAGCAAAGGCTACGATTCCAATAACCTCAGTTATATCTACATCAAGGGCGATATCGCCAAAAACTATACGGCGATCAGGCACGAGCTGGACCAAAGCGGCGCTGTTGCCAACATTACCCGCACCAATTCGCCGGTAAACGACCTGTGGACGGGCAGCGACAAGTACACCTGGGCAGGCAAAAATCCAACCGAAAAAATCTTCCTTTCTGAAAACTTTACCGATAAGGATTTTACTAAAACGACGGGCATCAAGTTGCTTGAAGGACGCGATATTGATGTGTCACGTTATCCCACCGACACCAGCGCCGTTTTGCTTACGCAGGAAGCAGTGAATGAAATGAGGTTGAAGAACCCGGTTGGCCAACTCATGCGTATGAATAACGAGCAATTGCATATCGTTGGGGTGATCACGGATTTCGTGGCCGGTTGGGTCTATGCAAAGTCGGCTATCATTGTCCGCGGCACGGCCAAACAGTTTGGCGCTATAAACCTAAG
>JAFDZK010000487.1 GCA_018267005.1 Bacteroidota bacterium | reverse complement strand
GGCTGCCAGGTGGCCAGGCCGTCAACATACCGGTTATACATGCAAAACGCCGCAGCTATCAGCACTGTGTCGTGTATCTCTATATCTGTAGCGCCTTTATTTTTGGCGTCGATTATTTCTTTTTCGGTCACATTTTGACCGCCGGACTGCACTTTAGCTGCTATCTTCAGCAGTGCTTTCATTTTATCGCTGATACCAGCCGTTTCCGGGCCGGCGATAACTTGTCTCACTACATCGTCGTCGCTTCCTTCATTTAAAAACTGGTGCCTTGAAATAGCGCTATGTATCGTCGAGCAATATTTGCAGCTATTCAGGCTTGACACGTAAGCGGCGATCAGCTCGCGCTCACCGGCGGTCATAATGGGGTGCGGATCGTGCAGCAGGGTTTGTACAAGAAAATTCAGCGGTTTCGCGGTTTCGGGCCTGAACATGAACAGGCTGCGGATTCCCGGGTATTCTTTGGGCAGATCGATGTGCGGCATATTGGCAAAAATTGGTTTAAGCAAAATTAACGATAAGATACATATTTCATTTTGTGGAATATTATTTCATTTTCAATTATTATAGTTACCTTGCCGCACTAAGTAATCAATAAATAATAATTGTAATGCAACAAGGAACAGTAAAATTTTTCAATGCAACAAAAGGTTTCGGCTTTATAGTGCCTGCTAACGGCGGCCAGGAAATCTTCGTGCATTCTTCAGGCCTCATCGACCAGATCCGCGAGAACGACAAAGTTGAATACGAAGTTCAAAACGGACGCAAAGGCCTTAATGCGGTTAATGTAAAAGTTATTTAACAATAATATACAGCATTGCATCATTGAACAAGTCCCGGCTAAAACCGGGACTTTTGTTTTTTATCAAAAATTAAACATTATATAATAAGTGATTGTTAGCTTTATATCATTTAACCCTTAAAAAAATAAGAGATGAAAGAGAATGCAAAAATTGTAATAGCCCTTTTGGCAGGTGCGGCTGTAGGCGCCGCCGTGGCCTTATTATTGGCGCCCAGCAGCGGTGAAGACTTAAGGGAAGATATAGCCGATTATGTGAATGATGCGATTGGATCCATGCGCAACAAAGCCGAAGCTACTGCAAATAGCATGCGCGAATATGGAAATAGCGCCATTGAACGGTCCAAATCAAAATTCAGGAGCACGGTAAATGATCTTGCCGGTCAGAAAGACGAAATGATAGAGCGCGCCCGCTCAAAAGCCGGCAATATGGCCGAACACGTCAAATCAGCCGTTAAAGGCGCTGCCGATAACGCAAACAATTCGATCCAGGACGCCTAAGGAATGACCAAAAGCGACAAAAAAGCGCCTGCAATTAACCGCAGGCGCTTTTTTTATTGCGGATCTTTTGTTACCTGGCCGTCCAACTGTTGTTGCTTTCGTTGGCATCCATAAATATACCGCCGTCTAATTTGATAGATTTAATAGCCTTCGCCGTTTTGATGACGATAACCGTTTGTTTCTGATTTTTTTCCCAGCATGCAGAGGTTTGATGAAAGCTGTCGGTTTTACCATCGGCATAAACCACCTTCACGTCGAACGGCGCCGCAAATCCGCCGATGTTGGTAATGTCAAGTTTATAATCGCCCTGGCCTTTGGTTACTTTGTTCAGCGCTAAGTCGATATAGCCGTTGGTGAAAAACCAGTTGTGGAAGAACCAATTGAGATTTCTGCCCGATCCGGCGCTCATAGAGTTAAAATAATCCCACGGAATGGGGTGCTTGCCGTGCCAGTTGTCCATGTAGGTATGCAGCGCTTTTTTGAACAATTCATCACCCAGCATATCTTTCAGGGCAAAGTAGCTTAATGACGGTTTGCCATATTCATTATTGCCCAGCCCATATTTTAACTCTGTACCCGGGGTTATTATCGGAAGGTCCTCCGGCGAATTTGGATCATGTATCCAGCCGGTTATCCTGAAATTCTTATACAGCTCCTCTGCTTTTTCTTTGCCGACCTCGGATGTGCCGATCAACAACTCCAGCGTTGTGGCCCAGCCTTCGTCCATAAAACCGTATTTGGTTTCGTTGATCCCCAT
>JAFDZK010000486.1 GCA_018267005.1 Bacteroidota bacterium | reverse complement strand
GCATTTGCTGATAGAATTGCAGGGTCTTTAACAAATCTGAGCACAGTCCCACGTGCAAATTGTTCCTGTTCCGGTCGGTTATGATATAAATAAAGCGTTTCATTGAAATAAAAATTTGCTGGATAAAAAATAATTACTAATTTTATGAGCATAAAATTACTAATAATATTAGCAATTCCAAATTTTATGTCAAAAATTTCGTCAAATATTAAATTCCTCAGAAAAAAGAAGGGATTGACCCAGCAACAATTTGCAGACCAGATAGGTATCAAAAGATCACTTGTAGGCGCATACGAAGAAGAAAGGGCCGAGCCCAAATATGATTTGCTAAAAAATATAGCATCGTTTTTTGATATCACTGTTGATGATTTTATCAACGAGACCATAGACGAAAAATGGGCGCCCAAGCCAAAGGGCGATCCTTCGAACCTGCGCATTCTGAGCATATCGGTCGACAAGGAGGACAATGAGAATATCGAGATGGTGCCATTGAAGGCAAGCGCTGGCTACCTGAACGGTTATGCCGATCCCGAATATGTGGCCCAACTGCCGAAATTTTATCTGCCGATGTTCAGGAACGGGACCTATCGTGCCTTCGAAATCAAAGGCGACTCAATGCTGCCGCTGGTTTCGGGTACGATTATTATAGGTGAGTATTTGCAAAACTGGGGCGACTTGAAGTCAGGCGAAACTTATGTCGTGGTATCCAAAAACGATGGGGTGGTATATAAACGTGTAACCGGAAAATTCAGGGATCAGAAAAAGCTGAAATTGATATCCGACAACCCCGTTTATGAACCTTATGAAATAAACGGCGAGGACATTCTGGAGATTTGGAAAGCTAAAGGTTATATTTCGACGCATTTGCCCGAGCCCGCACCCGAGCCGACCATGGAAAGCCTGACGTCGATGATGGCGCAAATGCAGCGGTCAATCTCGAAACTGGAGCAAGGCAACAATTAAGTTACACGGATGCGCTTAAACTATAAGCGCATAACTTTATCATAGATAAAAAACTAAAATGATGAAGAAATTTTTGTTGGTATGCTGTGTCCTCCTGGGATTAACAGCAGTTAGCCGTGCACAAGGTGGCGGCATGAGAAGAAGTCCTGAAGAAAGGGCAAAGCAGTTGCAAACACAGCTTAAGCTTACGGATGACCAAACCGCCAAAATTACTGCCATATACCAGGCACAGTCTGTAAAAGTCGATAGCATCCGTAATGCCGGCGGCGATTTTTCGGCGATGCGCCCTCTGATGCAGGCCACTAATGAAAAGATCAAAGCCGTGTTAACGGCTGATCAGGCTGCGGAATACGATAAAATGGTGCAGGAGAGAATGAACCGGATGCGGCAGGGCGGCGGCGGTAATTAGTCCATCTCTCAAAATAATTTTAAAGCGACTTTCGGGCCGCTTTTTTTATTTTTGACCAAATTGTAAAGCATTGGAGCAGCCAGGGGACCTGATAAAGCAAAAGCTTTCGGAGCGACAAGCGCAAGGCACCTACAGGTCGCTAAAACCTGAAAGTGCCCTGGCCGATTTTTGTTCGAACGATTATCTCGGTTTTGCGCGATCGCCGGTTTTCAGGCAGAAAATTGAGGAAGAGATCAGTTCCGCTCATGCTGTACTAAATGGTTCGACCGGCTCACGGCTATTATCGGGAAACCTGTCCTACACAGAAAATTTGGAACATGAGATAGCCGGCTTTCATAGTGCCGAAGCCGGGCTGATCTATAATTCAGGCTATGATGCCAATATCGGCTTATTCTCCTCCCTGCCGCAAAAAGGCGATACCATTATTAGCGACGAGCTGATCCACGCCTCGATCATCGACGGCGCGCGCCTGAGCTTTGCCAATCGCTATAGCTTCAGGCATAATGACCTGCACAGCCTGGAAGAAAAGTTAAAAAACGCGAGGGGAAGGTGCTATGTGGCGGTCGAGAGCGTTTATTCCATGGACGGCGATAGCCCTCCCCTGCTCGAGATGCTGACGCTGACCGAGTCGTATGGAGCGAGCCTGATCGTCGACGAAGCACATGCAGTTGGCCTATTTGAAAAGGGAC
>JAFDZK010000485.1 GCA_018267005.1 Bacteroidota bacterium | reverse complement strand
TTCGTTTAAAACGCGAGAGATAATACAGCCATGAGAGGATAACGGTGGCTATGCCACACACTGCCGCGGCGGCGTAAAGCCCAAGGGCCGAATCAAGCGGGATGGAAATGAAAAGGGTTATCAGGGCGATGAGCGCGATGGAATGGTATATCCTGTACTCCATCGCAAAGTCCGACGAATCGCCCCGGAGCCATCCCCACAAATCCGACACTTTTTTAACCAACGGCAAAACTTTCACGGTTCTAACTATTAAAGACCATGTTGAAACAGCAGCATGTGCAGCTATCGAATCAAAACGTCACAACTATCCAATCCTTTAAACGAAGAACGTGCAACCCGGGTTAGTCAAAACAAGGTAATTTTATTAACATTTTATTAGCGGTAGTTACAGGCGCATGAATGGTGGTGCACTTCCATTTTAGGTCATCAGTTCAGTAGCTCATTTGTTTATCGGCGACCGTCGTCTTTCTTTCGGACTTACCGACTATTCCTCCAGGTGATATTGCTTTTTCACATAGTCCATCAGTTCGATCGCATTTGCCTTTAGTTTTTTATCGTATGATATCAGATCATTGTTAAAGCCCTGTATCAGCGCAAGTTCGATGCTGAAATGTGTAAGCGAATTTTGCGTAAGATCGCGCATATCGCCATTATCGACCGGCTTTTCGTCTACAAAAGACGCTTTCATATTGTGAGGCGTAAAGTGATCCTTAAAAAACCCCTCAATGTACGTCGACAGGTTGCGCTTCTGAATATCCTCAAGTTCCTTCAATACTTTTGCCCGGTCTTCGTAAGCGGTGATGTAGCCAGCTATTTTGGAATCGGCGAATTGCTTGATATGCAGCTCATTTTTTATCGCCGTTATCGCTCCCAAAGTGGGGTAGAATAATTTCAGTCCATAAGCTTTCAGTATCAGCCGCTGCAACCTTATCCGGTCGATCTTATCTAACGGCTGCTGCAGCATGTCGAACAGGCTGTCGTTTCTTTTAGCCGCTATTCGTTCGTACAGCATGTTTTCGTTCAGAATGGTCGTGTCGGTCTGTAAGTCGCGCACCAATTGAGCCGTCAGTTTCTTTGCATGTTCGCCGTTGGTTATGTTTTCACGTACACTTTCGGCGATAAAGCCCATCATTACGGCGACAAAGATCATCAGTCCTTCCAGCAGGTATTCTTTAAAGCCTTTCTTTTCAACTTCGGGATGGTGGTGTACTTCCATTGTGATAGTTTGTTGGTCAATAGTTCATTAGTTTATTGGTGACCGTCATCTTTCTTTCGGACTTCCTGACTTCCGGACTTCTTCAATCGTACTTCAGCTTGTATTCCTTTTTCAAAAGTGCGATCAATGCTGTCGCTCGTTTTTTTTGCTGTTCGACAGCGTACCTCATTGTACCTTCAACCATACCTCTCAGATAAATTGAATTTATATATTGCTGTACCACGTGAGGATCGGTACTGATCAGATCGATAGTAGTATCAAAAACTTGCTTCCCCGACTGCATGGCTGGTTTAAACACTTCAAAATTGATCAGCAGGCGCGCCTGCTCCTGTGACTGGTTGGTATAGTGATCATCAATACCTGAGAGATAGTTATAGTAAACTGTACCACCACTGTAATCTGTTATCGCATCGGCAACCTCTCTGCTGTCGATCAGCCTGAAATTCTCACTATTTTTCAACTGACCGATAATACGGTCGGTAAATACCATACCGTTCCTGCCTATGGTAAAATACGCGGCGTAATAAAATTTTGAAAGAAAAGCGGTGTCGTGCCTAAGGGGTTTTTTAAGGTAATCGACCAACGATTCGAAAGCCTTGTCCTTCCTATCCTCCCCAATAAGAAATCGGTTAATGCTGGCTGTATCGGTTTTCAAGTCAACCAGCAGCGATTGCATATACTCGGCGGTCTTTTCCTTATTACTGATATGTTCTCGCAGGCTTTCCGCAAAAAACCCCATAGTAACGGCCAAAAAGATCATTAAGCCCTCGAGTAAATACTCTCTAAAGCCTTTCTTTTCAACTTCGGGGTGATGGTGTACTTCCATTGTGATAGTTTGTTGGTCAATAGTT
>JAFDZK010000484.1 GCA_018267005.1 Bacteroidota bacterium | reverse complement strand
GCGTTTCTTTCACATGCGGGTCGTCCGTAAACGACATCAGGTATTCATATACTATTTTAGCTCTTGACTCCGCGGCAATGTTCGAACGCAGGTCCACGGTAAGGTCGCCGTTGGCATTTACATAAGCGCCCGACCAAGGATTCCCGTTACTGTCGGCCACGATGGGCCCTCCGCCGCTTAATACGGCAAATTGCGGGTTAAACATAGCCTGGTGCATAAAGCTTTCTTTCGCGCCTTTACCGTCCATGGTTTGCATAAGTTCGGATTCGTCGGCCGATGCTTTCAGTTCGCCGCCTACTCCGCTTAAAAGCATTTGTATCGTAGCACCCACGATCTCCAGGTGGCTGAATTCCTCTATGCCGATATCCATCAGCAGGTCGTACTTATCAGGGTAAGGCTGTTTGCATGAAAACGCCTGCGTGAAATATTGCATGGCGGCTTTCAGCTCGCCGTTGCCTCCGCCGAATTGTTCCAGCAGCAGGCGTGCAAAACGCGGATCGGGTTTTGATACCCTTGCGTTGAATTGTAGTTCTTTAACGTGGTAAAACATAAGTATTTACTATTAAGGATGAATAAACAGTAGTGTCTTATGCGGAAACGCTTGCCCCGCACATTGCTTGAAGAATTGGAGTAACGGAATCGATCCGAATGCTCTAAAACAAGCAGGCCTGTACTGTAAACCAATTAACCACAGACAGGCCTGCCCAACTTAATTACTACTTTTGGAGGCGGCGTTAACGCTCTCCGCCTTTGCGGCCTATTTCGGACATGTGTTCCTTATCACGGCTTACAGCCTCGCCGCCTTTACGGCCTGCTTCGCGCGCTTCTTCCGAGTTAAACTCATGCGCATGCCCCGATTCGTGTGCGGCTTTGCCGCCTTTGCTGGCTATTTCGCGCTGTTTTTCATCATCCATGGATGCGAACCCGCGCTGAGACGTATCGCCGTGGCTGCGCGATCTTCCTTCGTCTTCCCGCTCGCGGCCGCCTGAATGAGACCGGTTTTCGTGTGAGCCGCCCTGGTGGCTGCCCGAATGGCTATGGCTGCCGTGCCCTTGCTTTTCGTCCTGGTTTTCTTTTGATGTTGGCATAACATTAAAATTTTAAGGGTTTATAAATCGTATTTAAAAAGACAACACGGCGCCTGCGACGCAGGTTTCGGGGACAAATACGCGTTTTTAGGAATAAAATACGTGTTTTGGGAAGGGAAATACGCGGGCGGATGTAAGAACAAACCGGCGGCTTTCTTAATCCGTATATTTATCGATGAGAATATTAATCGGCATCATTATACTAACCGTTACCATGAGCTTTTCAAAAACCGCACAAAAAAACGGCGCCCCGCTATCGGTGGGCGATCCGATACCAGCGTTTTCGCTGAAGGACCAGGATGGCAAAGCGTTCAATGTTGCCGATCATATCGGCAAACAGGTACTTGTCATCTATTTTTATCCGAAGGACGAAAGCATGGTTTGCACCAAAGAAGCTTGCGCGTTTCGCGACGATTTTGACGAATTTGTAAAGTCGGGCGCGAAAATAATCGGGATCAACAGTGGTTCCGTGGCGAGCCACAAGCAGTTTGAGACGCATTATAAATTGCCTTTTACACTGTTAAGCGATCCCGGCGATAAAGTTTACAAGCTTTTCGGCGTCAAAAATGTGCTTTTTACCACCGGGCGAAAAACATTTGTCGTCGATCTGAAAGGCAAAATTGTTTATACGCACGAAGCCATGTTCGCAGGGCAGGAGCATGCCGATGAGGCATTGAAGTTTATCAGGTCGTCTTTGAGTAAATAGCCCTGTCGGTGACCTATGAGAAGTAATAGCTCTAAGCAGTCAGTGCTCATTTTTATATTTAAAGAATTTATAGGATTTGTTAGCTAAATCGACTAACACATATCCTCCGTTCATTCCCATATAAATATTTTGGCTGTCGTCTGCTGCTAATGAATTTGGCCGAAAGCGCCCCCAAATTCCATCCTTAATAATAAGGTCTTTCTGCAAATTGTGTACCCTGTAAAGTTTTCCGACTGTTTCATCGTCCAGTATATTATTATTGACTTTTGCGATTGTTGCGAT
>JAFDZK010000483.1 GCA_018267005.1 Bacteroidota bacterium | reverse complement strand
AGTTGCGGCATGCAAAGGCGTTCGGCCGATTTATTGAAGCGGACCGCGTTTTTATCGGGGCGGAAAACGGACACCGTTCCGTCGGCATGTTTATAAGCCTTTATTCCTTCAAAAAATGCCTGGCCATAATGCAGGGCCGAAATAGCCGGGCTAAAACCAATCTCGCCATAAGGGACGATCTCAAAATTCTTCCATTCGCCGCCGGCGTAATCGGCCACGAACATGTGGTCGGTAAAAATCTTTCCGAAGGGCAAGTTGCTAAAATCTGTTTCCGCTAACCGCGAATGTTTAGTTTTGGTGATCTTGATATCCAGCGTCTCTGTCATGGCCTTAGTGTATTGGTTATGTAAGGTTGCAAGGTAGCTATTTTGCATAAAAGTTCATAGCTCATGGCTCATAGATGATGGCGAATTGGTGGGAATGACCTGTTTATGACGAAAAATCTCAGCCTGTTGGCCCGAAACGTTTGGGCACAAGCCTATTAGTGGAGACCTAAACAGGGAGCCCGTTAAACTATTGGTTCCCTACGGGTGTTTTGCCTTTCAGCCTCGAATCTTCAAAAAACCAGGTCAGGAATATTTTTTGCTCGGTCCGAACCGAATATATCGGCGGGTAATTTTTCAGGAAGCGATCGTCGTAATATTCAAAGTGCTCAAAGCCAACGCTCAAACCTTTGTACAGATGAACGCTTAACCTCGGCCGCAAAACGCCGATGTAATTGTTGCCCGGCGGCCCGTCGAAAGTATGTAGTATATAGTAGTAGAACGATACCCCGGCATCCACGTATTTGCCCACGTTGAGCGTTGTTTCAAATTTGGCCTCCATCCCGTCGTTATACGTATAGTCGCGCACCTGCAACGTATCCGGGCCATACCTTGTGCTGTTCCCGGCCAACGGTATGCCCGATAAATGCAGATTGGTGTAAAGGTCGATGGTCGGGCTTATGGCATATTTGGTGATCAGGCCGCCTCCGAAACCGATGGCGCCCAGCTCGAAGGTCTTATTGTCCCAGTAATCATAGTATTGAAAAGCGCCGTATAATACGGAGAGTTTACCCCATTGTGCATTGCCGGCCAGCAATTCACCATAGCCCAAAACGTTATCCAGTATTTTCCGACCTACACCAAAACTGAATTCGGTTTTAAACCTGAAAAGGTCAAAAGGTTTGCGGTGAATATCCTCGAAAGGGTCTCCATAGTCAAATTGCGCGTTCACCATCAGGTTGGTGGGACCGCTGCCAAAAAAAGTCTTATTTTCCGTATTGATCTTATGCTGGCCTATAGATAAGGTCACATTTAGCGGCTCTTTCTGATAGACCTCGCCGGACGTATGCCTGAAAGCCTTTCCCTGTAAAAGTCGGTTAAATTCGCGGGTTGGATCGACGATGCCTGCCACAAGCTCCCTGAAAAACCGTTCTGACCCATACGTGCGGTCGTCGAGCACATTCGAACTTAAGCGGTAAAACATCTCGCCCAAAAATTCGCCGTTCACGGGTGTGTTGATCACATCGTTATACGACGGCCGCGTGTTTTCGCCGAAATATTCCCACATCGCGCTTCCCGCTACCGCAAAAGGGATGGACTGTAAATAGGTATAACCCTGTGAACGCGCGGCATTGAAATAAAGCGTCCCGGAATAGGGGTGACCGATAAAATTGATGCCGAATCGGTCGTCGTCCCACTCCCATCCTTTATCAATGTTATAGCTCCAGGTAGAGGGTCCTATGTGTGAGAAATCGGCATTGAGCACAAACCGGTCTATGGACCAGATAAAGGTATTGATGCAAACCACCTGCACCGCCGGCTTCCAGACAGCGTACCGGGGATTGTATTTTTTATCATCGTTCAGCAGGTCGCCATATTTATCCGTAGGAAGCGAATCAGCAAGCTGATGTTTTTTTTCGGTGTTACCGGGATTACTGGCCCTGTCAGCCGCCTTTCTAATGACGATGACAGGCGAAAGCCGTTCTTTTGCAGGAAAAACACTATCGATTTCTGATTCCCGTACGTTATGGTAATAAGTATCGCCGGGCGATCCGGACGTTTGGGCCAAAGCAGCCAAAGAAGATAAAGATATGAACAA
>JAFDZK010000482.1 GCA_018267005.1 Bacteroidota bacterium | reverse complement strand
TACCGGCCAGCCCGAACCTTGAAGATGTTTATTTCAGCAACATCGCCACCCGCGTAGATGTGAACACCGTGTAAATCGCTTTAAACCAATAGCTTATGTTTTCGAAGATATTTCTGTTCGAGATCCAAAACCGGATCCGCAGGCCCGCCGTTTACTTGTACTTTTTGGCAGTATTCTTGTTTACGCTGTTCTCCTTTTCCACAGGAATGTTGCCAGCGGGCGAAAAAGAGCATATCAACTCGCCCTATCTTATTACGTTCTGGTGCAGCGCCATGACCATGATGATGATGCTGATCAGTTCGTCTGTCATGGGTACCGCATTATTCCGTGATATCGAGTATCAGACAAAGGATTACTACCTTACGTACCCGATTACCAAAAGCGGCTATTTCTGGGGTAGGTACCTGGGGTCGTTTGTGTTCATGATCGGGATAGCCCTTGCCGTGCCCCTGGCCATTTGCCTGGGGACAATCGTCGGCCCGGCCATAGGCAAAACTGTTCCTGCACAATATGGTCCGAACAAGCCGATCTATTACCTGTACCCGTTTTTGCTGATCGCGCTGCCGAATATATTCTTTACTTCATCGCTCTTCTACGGGCTGGTTGCCGTCACCCGAAATATCAAGGTGATCTATTTCGGAGGGATATTGCTGTTTTTGTTCTATTTCATAGCCCTTTTCTTTCTCAACAATACGAACAATGCCACAGTGATCGGAATATCCAATCCGTTCGCGCTCAACGGCGTGCGTTTCCAGATGGTTAATTCAAGTACCGCCCAGCACAATAGCACATTGATCGCAATAAACGGCCCGTTGGCCATCAACCGTTTACTATGGCCAGGTTTGAGCTTCATTGCGCTGATGATCACTTACGCCCGGTTCAGTTTTGGAAAGTTTTTTGCCGGCAAGCGCGACAAGGCGGCCATTGACGACGTCGGCGCGAGGACCAACAAAACCCTGAAAAAACCCGTGGTACTTTTTACGGGCGAATACAACAAGGTTACATTGAAGAGCCTGGTAAAGCTGGAACTGCTGAATATTATCCGCGATAATTATTTCTGGATGATCATAGGCGCAGGCAGCGTATTCCTCGGATTTGTCTTTTGGCTCGGCGAAAATAATTATGGCGTACCTGAACTGCCGCGAACCGTAACATTGCTGAGCCTTTTCGCCGATGGTTTCCCGTTCTTTATCTTCTTTGTCATCATGTTTTACACCGGCGAAACGCTGCAGCGCGATAAACTCACCCGTTATGCATTTATTAACGACTCCCTGCCTCCGCCAAACTGGGTGCTGAATGGCTCGAAACTGATCTCGTTACTGGTCATTGCCGGCGGGTTGGCTTTCGTGCCCGTAGTTTTAGCCATCATTGTTCAGCTCCTCAAAGGCTTTACGCATCTGAATTTGCCCGCATACGTCAGTTACGTATCGATTATCCTGCTGCCCAAGCTGCTCAGCGCTGCGGTATTCTGTTACTTAATACAAGTGGTCTTTAACAACAAGTTCGCTGGGTATGCATTTGGTGTTACGCTATGGATTGGAATGTTCTTCCTCGACAGCACCGGGATATTTAATTATCACTTGCTCCTGTACTCCTATACGCCAAATTCGGGCCTGTCGGATATGGACGGCATTGGCCATATGGCCGGGCCCATACTTTGGTTCGACTTGTATTGGCTACTGGCGGCGGCATTGTTCATCGTAATTGCGGCACTGTTCTATAGCCGCGGCGTCAATTCGTCATTCAAAGAAAGGTTACAGGTCATACCGGAAAGGTTCGATAAAAAAACCAAACTGTTTGCCGGAACACTGTTAACGGTCTTTCTGGCAATTGGCGGATACCTGTATTATAACATCAGCTACCTGAACGAATTTCTGACGAAAACCGAATACGAGGACCGCGCGATCATCTACGAAAAAACGTTGAAACATTACCAGGATATGCCGTTGCCCAAAGTGACAGGCATAAAAATGACAGCCGATCTTTACCCCCATCAAAAACAGGAATTTGTACGCGCGAAGGTTACGATTGTCAATAAAAACGAAAAACCAATTTCTGAAATACTGCTCGACGCCGACGGGCTGAGC
>JAFDZK010000481.1 GCA_018267005.1 Bacteroidota bacterium | reverse complement strand
CTTAAGGCCGAATATTATTTAAAAGTTTGGATAGACTACAACGAGCGGATTATTAACTTTTTAAAGGAACTTGCTCCCGACCAATACCTTGTCGTTAACTATACCGCGCTCGAAAAAAATGACAGGAAGCCATTCCTGTTCCTTACCGAGCGGTGGAAATTTGATTTGCGGTATTTTCCTTTTCTCGACGTATACAAGGAAAACCTCATCAGCAGCCTGCCCGACCTCAGTATGTTTTTTACCGATAAAAATTTGCTGGAACGAGCTAAGGACGTCGAGGTACAGCTTAAACGGCTCGCCGAGGCCGATCAGTAGATTTTTTCCACCTTGTAATTTTTGCCATTAAGGCTGAAGCCATCGCCGGGTTTACGGCCCATCAGTTTTTGCCCTATCGGCGATGCCGGCGAAACGGCGAAATACGTTTCGTTGTCCACCCGGATGGAGCCGGCGCTTACGGCGATGTAAAATTTGCCGTTGTCGGTAAATACCAGGCTGCCTGACTCGGCACTGGACAAAGCGGTATTGTGAGTGATCTGGTTGAGCGATACCATCAGCTTATTGGCTTCGTTTAGCTGCAGTAAATTCCTGGCGGTTTCCTGCTGCATCATTTCCCTGCCGGTTTCGTATTTGTCGCCCGCGCTGCTTTTGCTTTCTTCGGTGGCGGCTTCATTGGCATCGTTGATGGCCTGCTTAGCTTCGTTTATACGTTTTGCAATACTATCGATACAGGCCTTGTACAATTTCTCTTTCAGCTCGTTCATGTGCGTATCGGGTACAGTTACAGAGCGATTCGTTTATCGGGCCGGGGATCTTCCGTTAAAATTTTCAGTTCGGGGCAGTTAATATAACCGGCGTACCATTGTATAGCCTCAACAACGTCCAAACCGTTATTTGACGTAACGCCCATGGTTTCGAACGCGTAGTTTACACCATTGGCGGTGCCGTAGAGCTGAATTTCATCGGGGTCGCGTTCGAACTTTTCGCTGCCAAGACAGATTACCCTGAGTTTAAGCTCAGTGTCTCTTGAATGTATGATATCCCTGCACGGAATATGGCTGTCTGTAGTGAGCAGGTAGACGTTTTGAAGCATAGTTGTTACAACAAAGGTAGCCCGTATTGGTTTTGGATAAGAATGCTAAAAATAACATCACTTTGGCAAAACTGCATGGCAGTGCAGTAATAATTCGACCAGGTCAATACGTGCCGGTCTTTGGCCGGTTTTAATCATTTGCGGTTATCAATGGCTTTCGCTATGATGCTGATTGAAAGGATCGACCCGCTTTAACACGATATTAGTTACGGGTTTTACCACCAGCGGTATCTTTTCCACCCTTGTTTCACTGGTATCAAGGCCAAAGGCTTTGGCTTCCGTCTGGGCGATCTTCCTGATGGCAAAATAACTGTTTAGTATAAAACTTTCCTTAATACTAAATTCGTTGTTATATGACAGGAACTTTTCGATGATGACAAACTGGAAGTCGGCGGTTTGGTTAAACTTGCGCAGCGACTCGTAATGACTCAGGATATCCACTTCATGACGGCTTACCATATCTTCCACAACTTTCCTGAATAATACGTTAATGCGCGGTTGTATCCTGAAACCAAGCCGGAACTCGACCCGGATAACCTTGCCCGGCACGATCTCCTCTACGCTGTATTCCATGGTATAAGGGTCGTCCATACGTTCGATGTGCAGGAACCAGTAGATGTCCGCCCGTTTCGGCTTACGGCTGAGGATCGAGTATAATATTTTTTCTTCTATCTGCTTGCTGTTATTGGCTTTGGTCAGGTAAACCAGGTGCGTGGCAAATTTCGATACGGTTTCATCGGCGCTTAAAGCTAGCAACAGCGGCACACGGTCTTTAAGGTCGACGAAGTGCAGGAAACGGTTCGTTATCTTGCGCGCTTTGAACCAGGTATACATCGTAAATATCAGGCCGAATTCAAATACCAGGAAGAACAATCTCTTTACGATCTTAACCGAATTGGCAAGGAAGAATGAAAATTCGACCGTGACGAAAATGCAGAGTATCAGTATGACGATCCAGGTCGGCCAATGGCGTTTGAAACGCATATAATACGACATCAGCAA
>JAFDZK010000480.1 GCA_018267005.1 Bacteroidota bacterium | reverse complement strand
CCCGGTTTGTAGAAACCGGCAGGCCGATTGACAAACGGCCTATTTGCAAAACTGTATTGACTAACCAGGGGATGGTCGGGCACCACAATATGATGTGGCGCGACTATCACATCGAAAAAGTAACCGGCAGTTATGAAAAAAATGGTTTCTACTAACATTTATATCACTTGCTACGCCTATTTAATGAACGTATTTACAAAACATGAGAACGCTCCGTAATGGTTGCCTGACACCGATGAAAAAATAGACCATTTGAAAATGGTCTTCAGTTACCCGGACTAAACAAACAACATTATTCACTAAACCGACAGTTGCGCACAACCGCATCATGGAAATGTATTGCCGTGAACTGTCACCACAAATGAACATGAAAAGGCTTTTACACAGATTAAAGAGCGTACTTATCGCTATCGCCTGCCTTGCAGCCGCTACTGGTCAGGCCCAGATCATCACTACAATTGTCGGCACCGGCACGCCGGGGTCATTAGGAGACGGAGGGCCGGCTACGGCCGCAGAAGTGGACCTGGCGCAAGGGGTCGTCAAGTATTATGCGGGCAACTTATATATTACCGACCAGGGCAATCAGCGCATCCGCAAGGTTGACCCGTTTACCGGCATCATAACAACGGTTATTGGAAACGGCACGGCATATTACAGCGGTGATGGTGGCCCGGCCACGGCGGCAGAGATCAATGATGCTTCATATATGGACTTTGACAATGCGGGTAATATGTATTTTTCCGATGTTGACAATGACGTCATCCGCAAAGTATCAGCGGCAGGCATTATAAGCACCTTCGCGGGCGTTTACTCAACTTACACGTACAATGGCGATGGTATTGCCGCCACAACAGCAGACCTGAGCCTTCCGGAAGGCATAGTTGTGGATAAGGCCACTGGCAACGTGTATTTCTGTGATAACCTGAACGCTCGTATAAGGATGGTTGACAACAGCGGTATTATTCACACTGTTGGAGGGAACGGCACGACGAGTTACAGCGGCGACGGTGGTCCGGCGACGGCGGCAGAGATAGCAAACCCGGTGGGTTTGTGCATGGATGGTTCGGGTAATTTATATTTTTCCGATGCCGCCAACTACCGGATACGCAAAATAAACACCTCAGGGATTATCACCACTTTCGCCGGTACAGGTACGGCAGGCTACAGCGGTGACGGCTATTCGGCAACGGCGGCAACCATGAGATATGTAGAGGGCCTGGCATATGACGCGGCCAATAACCGTATATTGCTATCACAATCAATAGATAATGTAATCAGGGCAGTTAGTTTAAGCACCAATATTATTACTACAGTAGCCGGCAATGGCTATCCTAATTATTCAGGGGACGGCGGGCCGGCCACGGCTGCGGAATTACATGAGCCCAACGGTGTGGATGCAGATTGCCTGGGAAACATTTATATTGCGGATTATCTCAATGCGAGGATACGCTTTGTCAGCAATGCGTACAACCACCGGCCTGTCTTTGCCAATGGAAGCGCCGTGGGCTTTACAGCCTGTTCCAATACCATCACTTCTATAAATTCTCTTTTGGGTATTTCTGACACGGACGCCGGCCAAACGGAATGGTGGGTGGCTTACTCAGCACCCGCGCACGGGACGCTTGGCGGCTTTGACGCGCAGGGCACCGCGCCGTCATCGCTGGGAATAGTTACCCCTTCAGGGCTCACCTATACTTCAGCCGGTGGCTACACCGGTACGGATAATTTTGTTGTCGGCGTAGCCGACTGCTCGGGAGGTACGGCCCTTATCAATGTATCTGTAACTGTCAATCCGCTGCCCGCAGCTATAACGGGCACCATGTCAATGTGTACAGGGGCTTCCACCACGCTGGCTGATGTGACTGGCGGAGGAACATGGAGCTCTATTTCAAGCGGTATCGCGACTGCAGGGTCATCAACGGGCGTGGTGAGCGGGGTGAGCAGCGGCATCGCCACTATCTTCTATACTCTACCGACAGGTTGCTATAGTACTGCCTACGTAACGGTTAATCCTTTGCCGGGCATTATCTCTGGCGCAACCACTCTCTGCGCCGGTTCATCGGCAACACTCAGCGTAGGCCCCGGCGGCGGCACATGGAGCAGC
>JAFDZK010000047.1 GCA_018267005.1 Bacteroidota bacterium | reverse complement strand
TATTTACGTCAATATCGTTCGTCGGTTCGTCGAGCAGTAACACATTCGACCCTTTTTTCAGCGTAATGGCCAGGTGTACCCGGTTGCGCTCGCCGCCCGATAACACGCTGATCTTCTTTTGCTGGTCGGCGCCGTTAAAATTGAATTTGGATACGTAGGCCCGTGAGTTAAGCGTTTTGTGTCCCACCATGATATTATCCAGCCCGTCGGTAACGTTTTCCCAAACGGATTTGTTCGGGTCGAGGTCGTCGTGCATCTGGTCGACATAGCCTAAAGCTACGGTTTCACCAACGCGGAAAGTACCTGCGTCAGGCTGTTCCTGGCCGGTTATCAACCTGAACAAAGTGGTTTTGCCCGCACCGTTCGGACCGATAATACCCACGATGCCAGCCGGGGGTAGCGAAAAGCTCAGGTTTTCGAACAAAACACGATCGCCATAAGCTTTGGTCACGCCGTTGGCTTCAATCACCACATTGCCCAAACGCGGACCGGGAGGTATGAACAGCTCCAGCTTTTCTTCGCGGTCCTTGGTTTCTTCCGAGGCCAGCTTTTCATAATTGGCCAAACGGGCCTTACCTTTAGCCTGGCGGGCCTTAGGCGCCATGCGCACCCATTCCAGCTCGCGCTCCAAAGTTTTCTGGCGCTTGCTTTCGGTCTTTTCCTCCTGTGCCAAACGCTTGGCTTTTTGGTCCAGCCACGAGGAATAATTGCCCTTCCATGGAATGCCTTCCCCGCGGTCGAGCTCCAGTATCCAGCCGGCCACATTGTCCAGGAAGTAACGGTCGTGCGTAACGGCGATAACTGTGCCTTTATACTGTTTCAGGTGTTGTTCCAGCCAGTCGATGGATTCGGCATCCAGGTGGTTGGTCGGTTCGTCAAGCAACAGTACGTCAGGTTCCTGCAAAAGCAGGCGGCACAGTGCCACGCGCCGGCGTTCACCACCCGAAAGGACTGATATTTTGGTGTCCGGCTCGGGGCAGCGCAGTGCATCCATTGCGCGTTCCAGTTTGCTGTCGAGTTCCCAGGCATTCACCGCGTCGATCTTGTCCTGCAGTTCGCCCTGGCGCGCCATCAGCTTATCCATTGCGTCGGGATCGCTATATACTTCCTCAAGACCAAATTTCTCGTTGATCTCTTCGTATTCTTTCAATATGGCAGTGATTTCCGAAACACCTTCTTCCACTACTTCCCGCACGGTTTTGTTCGGATCAAGCTCGGGTTCCTGGGCCAGGTAACCCACCGTATACCCGGGTGAAAAGACTACCTCGCCCTGGTACGACTTATCGATCCCGGCGATGATCTTCAAAAGCGATGATTTACCGGAGCCGTTTAAACCGATCACGCCGATCTTAGCGCCATAGAAAAAGGATAGGTAAATGTTCTTTAAAACCTGTTTTTGCGGCGGGTAAATTTTACTTACACCGGCCATGGAGAATATAATCTTTTCGTCAGACATTTTTTGATTGCTGCGTTATTGAATTATTGATTAATAAATATTCATCGGGGTCACAAATATAACTTTTAGTCCGGAAGTCCGGGGCGGAAAGTCCGAAAGATGCGTTTTGCATGGATTTCAAATTCATGCTCAAATTGTCTTCCCGACTTAAGCCGGCTTTCGGACTTGGAAACTGTAACAATCCGCGACATAAAATCGTCATATAAACAGTACAACAGCCGGGATGGTTAAAACGTTATGTTCCTTACTTTGAGGATGATATCAACAGCAGGCAGTTGTTGTGGAAATCTTGAAAACTAATTAAGATATTTCAAATCATTTTTAATTGCTTTGCGTATAAAAGAATGTACAATCTGTTAACGTTCTTTTATTAATGCCGTAATGTCATGCACCGAATGACGAAATGCCTGTTATAACAGCTAAATTAGGCTGAGTGACGCAAAAGACTTAAACCTTTTGCCCGATGAGAGGGTCAAATAAGTAAATGTCAGCCGTTTACTAAGTATTGCAACTTTTTTAACGGATTTTGTTCATTATTTTCTTTGTATAAAGTTTATCTTTAATAGATTGCACATCATAAAAATGTCGGATTTTGGAGGGGTAGAAAAGTTGGCAGTATTGTTGCAGATGCATATAGTGCGACCCGCTAAAAACTAAACGATATACTGGGACGTACATAATTTTTGAAAGGTATTATATGGAAGCTAAATTTTCGCCACGGGTTAAGGATGTTATCCAATATAGCAGGGAAGAGGCGTTGCGTCTTGGCCATGATTATATTGGTACCGAGCATTTACTCCTGGGGCTTATCCGCGACGGCGATGGCATAGCCATTAAACTCCTCAAAGGGTTGAACGTGGACACTGCCAAACTTCGCCGCGCCATAGAAGATGCTGTAAAGGGTACGGTTGGCGCAAGCCCCAACATCAGCAGCATACCGCTTACCAAACAAGCGGAAAAAGTATTGAAGATCACCTACCTGGAAGCCAAAATATTTAAAAGCGACGTGATCGGCACAGAGCACTTGCTGCTTTCGATTCTGCGCGACGAGGACAATATCGCTTCGCAGATATTGCTGCAGTTTAATGTGAATTACGAGATTTTTAAGGGCGAGGTGGAATCGCATAAAACCGATGTAACCGACGAAATGCCGGGATCGCCTACAGGCGGCGAGGACGACTTCAAAGAGGACGACTCGTTCAGCCAGCCGAAAAAGGTTTCCGATATTAAATCTAAAACGCCGGTACTGGATAATTTCGGCCGCGATCTGACCAAGGCTGCTGAAGACGGCCGTTTGGATCCGATCGTGGGACGTGAAAAAGAGATCGAGCGTGTATCGCAGATCCTTTCTCGCCGTAAAAAGAACAACCCGATACTGATCGGTGAACCGGGCGTGGGTAAATCGGCCATTGCTGAAGGTTTGGCATTGCGTATAGTTCAGCGCAAGGTATCGCGCGTATTGTTCAACAAACGTGTTGTAACGCTTGACCTTGCATCTCTGGTAGCCGGTACCAAATACCGTGGCCAGTTCGAAGAGCGTATGAAAGCCGTGATGAACGAGCTGGAAAAATCGCCCGACGTAATTCTATTCATCGACGAAATACATACCATTGTTGGCGCCGGCGGCGCGTCAGGTTCGCTTGATGCTTCGAATATGTTCAAACCTGCTCTCGCCAGGGGCGAAATACAATGTATCGGTGCTACCACGCTCGACGAGTACCGCCAGTACATCGAGAAAGACGGCGCTTTGGACCGTCGTTTCCAGAAGGTTATGGTCGAGCCGGCCACCCCGGACGAAACCATCGAGATATTAACGCGCATTAAGGATAAATACGAAGATCACCATGGCGTAACCTATA
Source organism: Bacteroidota bacterium (assembly GCA_018267005.1). GTDB lineage: Bacteria > Bacteroidota > Bacteroidia > Sphingobacteriales > Sphingobacteriaceae > Mucilaginibacter. The sequence goes on along the minus strand of JAFDZK010000047.1, from coordinate 16,609 downwards.
CTCCCGAGGCTATCAATGCCTGCGTAACGTTGACCGCAAGGTACATTACCGACAGGTTTTTGCCGGATAAGGCTATCGACGCGCTGGATGAAGCCGGGTCGCGTGTGCACCTGACTAATATTCACGTTCCGCAGAACATCCTGGATATCGAACAAAAGATCGAGCAGATCAAAATCGAAAAGAACAGGGTAGTGCGCAGTCAGAAGTATGAGGAAGCTGCCAAATTGCGTGACACTGAAAAACACTTGTTGGAAGAGCTGGAACAGGCTAAAGCCGTATGGGAAGCCGAAACCAAATCCAAACGCTATACCGTGACCGAAGAAAACGTAGCCGAAGTAGTGGCAATGATGACCGGCATTCCGGTACAACGCGTTGGGCAGGCCGACAGCCAGAAATTGCTGAACATGGCCGAAACCATTTCGAGCAAGATCATCGGCCAGGAAGAAGCCATTAAAAAGCTTACCCGCGCCATACAGCGTACACGTGCCGGTTTGAAGGATCCTAAGAAGCCTATCGGTTCATTTATATTTTTAGGTCCGACCGGTGTTGGTAAAACCGAGCTTGCCAAAGAGCTTGCCCGCTTTATGTTCGACACCGAGGATGCCCTGATACAGATAGACATGAGCGAATACATGGAAAAATTCGCTGTTTCGAGGCTGGTCGGCGCGCCTCCGGGTTATGTAGGTTACGAAGAAGGCGGGCAGCTTACCGAAAAGGTACGTCGCAAGCCGTATGCCGTTATCCTGCTTGACGAGATCGAAAAGGCTCACCCGGATGTATTCAACATCCTGTTGCAGGTGCTCGACGAAGGCCAATTGACCGATTCGCTGGGCCGTAAGGTCGATTTCAGGAATACGATCATTATCATGACCTCGAACATCGGCGCACGCCAGCTCAAAGACTTTGGACAGGGTGTTGGTTTCACCACCACTGCCAAAACCAACCAGGCTGATGCACACTCGCGCGGTGTAATCGAGAACGCTTTGAAACGGGCTTTCGCTCCCGAGTTCCTGAACCGTATCGACGATGTGATCGTGTTCAACTCGCTCGGCCGTGAAGAGATATTCAAGATCATCGATATCGAGCTTTCACACCTGTTCGGCAGGGTAAACACGCTTGGCTTCAAGATCGAGCTGACCGACAACGCCAAAGAGTTCATTGCCGACAAAGGCTTCGACTCGCAATTCGGCGCCCGTCCGTTAAAACGCGCAATCCAGAAATACCTGGAGGACCCGATCGCCGAAGAAATATTGAAAGGCGAGCTGGCCGAAGGCGATACCATGGAAGTGGATTACGACAAGGAAGCCGACCAGATCAAGGTGTCTGCAAAGCATCAGCAGGGTGAAGATATAAAGCCCAAAGAAGAAGAACAGAAATAAATTTAACGCTTAATAAATTGAAACGCCTCGTGAAAACGGGGCGTTTTTGTTTTGACTCAGTCAAGTACCTCTTCAGTCATTGGTCGCGTTGCGGCACCTTGCTTAGCGCGCAGCCGCTGCCGATCCAAAAAGCGCTTCGGTCTGAAAATATTCTGGTAGCGAAGGTACTCGACCTGTCTTTCGGGTTTGCGAAACGTATAAAGCCACCACATCCCATGCTTCATGCAGTAATTATAGATGAATACCGGCAATACAACGCCCGACGACCATACCAGCAATATCAGCGCAGGAACGTAAGTGATATGCAATGCGCTCATAAAGAATATGCGCGCCACCTGCATAACGATGATCTGCATACAATAAATGAAAAGCGAATGAAAACCGACAACCCGCAGGAACTTAAATATGCCATAACGCTGTAGCAGAAAAGAGAAATTAAGCGATACCGTACATCCGACCAGTGCTTCGGCCAGGAACAGGAAGGGCAGCTTACGTTCTACATAATACATGCCGTAATTGGCATTTTGCAATATCAGCCGTGCGCAATAGTATTGTAAAAAGGCGAACATTATGATCAGCGGGAAAAAAGTCTTCCAGGACGAGAATTTTTCGCGGTTGTTTTTGTCCAGCATGATGATCGATACCAGGTCGCCGAGCGCGAAGAAGATATAATATTCAAAAACGTAACCTAAAATGCCGCCGTTGATGTCGTTAACATGAATATAGGCCGATACACAATAGAATACCACTCCAATAATTACCTGTACTATTGCTTTTAGCCTTAATACGGATTTAAGCAATACGTATAATACTCCTATCGAAAACAACGCATTAAGATACCAGAAATGGCCCGTTTTGCCCGGGTCGATCAGCAGGTACAGGTATGTTTTGGGGCCGATATGGCCATAGCTCGTCAGGTGGGTAAACCGCGTAAGCAGCATCTGGAGGGTGATCTCCAGTATTCCCCACACCATCAGCGGGTGAAGGATGTTATTGATCCGGTCGGCGATATAATTGACAGGCCCCTTTTTGCTAAAGCTGCGTGAGACCAGCATGCCGGAAACAATAAAAAACAAGGGCATCCTGAAGCCGAAAAAGAAGACATTGAAGTAATTGAAAAAAGAGAACGAGCTCAGGGATAGATTATAGCCCATAAGCGAGCCGTAACAATGGCCATATCCGACCAGGATGATGCTGATGCCCTTGTCATAGTCGATCCAGGGCCATCTGTCTTCATTTAAAATGAAGCGTGAGTTAAAAGGATCCATACTTATAAGCTAATTTTTGTTGCCAGTTAAAATAAGTACAGGGGTATTAAGAAAATAAGGTTATTAATAGTTAATTAGCTGTATTCCAGGTATTTATAGTTCGAATAATTAAAGGTATGAAATAAACGCAATAACATCAAATGTTAGAACATTCATCTGTTATGAAAATGTTAATGCCGTGTAAACAGGAGAATTTGTTCTAATTTATGAGAAAATAAACCCGGCAATTCTTAAAGCGGCGGCTTAAAAATTTGAGGAATCTTAGCCATTAATTAAATTGTAACAATTTTGTTGCAATTTAAATTTAATACAGATAATCCGACGATTGATGGGTGTAGAATCGTGCCTTTTTATGGCGATATTCTATGCGGCAATAAAAGAATGATTCCGCGCGTTACTATTAAATAAATTATTGAAAATAAATTTTAGTTGTTTTAAACCTTTTTGAGTTTTTTTGTTCTTATTAATAAACAACCGCATACTATGAAAAGAATCCTGACTATCGTTTGCTGCTTAGGTCTATTATTGTCATTTTCTTCGTGTACCAAGCAGTACATTACCCCTAACAACACCGCAACAGTATATGCAACGCTTGCGCCGAGCGACTGGACTTTGTACAGTGACGGCAAATCGTACGATGCGCCGATCAACGTCAATGACATCGATCCCAATTTTGCGCAAACAGGCAACGTTATTGTATCCATTTCTTTCAGCGATGGTGTTTGGGAGCAAGTGCCCGAAACGTATAACAATGTGGCTTACAGCTTTACCTATAACCAGGGTAATGTAACCTTGTACGCGCAGTCGGCCGATGGCACGACCCCGGTTCAGCCTACTGACAACATCAAGGTGAAGATCACGCTGATAGCGACAAATTGATCGAAAGAATTTTTATTAAAAAGGTGCGATGAATTTCATCGCACCTTTTTTGTTTTAAATCTCACCCTTCATGGGGGGGGACTTTATTTCTCCATCTGCTCGATCACCGCCTGTGTTACGCCTGTGAACGAGAACCCGCCATCATGGAACAGGTTCTGCATGGTTACCATCCTGGTCAGGTCGGAGAACAGGGTTATGCAATAGTCAGCGCATTGATCCGCATCGGCATTACCCAGCGGGCTCATCTTTTCGGCATACTGGATAAAACCTTCAAATCCTTTCACACCCGAGCCTGCGGTGGTGCGGGTAGGCGATTGCGATACGGTATTGATGCGTACTTTTTTCTTCAGGCCGTAGTAGTATCCAAAGTTGCGGGCGATGCTTTCCAGTACGGCTTTGTTATCGGCCATGTCGTTGTAGTCGGGAAAACAGCGCTGCGCAGCGATATAAGTGAGCGCCACCACAGAGCCCCACTCGTTAATGGCGTCGTGCTTCATGGCTATCTGCAGCACGCGGTGCAAGCTTAACGCGGATATATCAAAACCCTTATGGGTAAACTCATAATTATTCTCATAGTAAGGAATGCCTTTGCGGACATTGATACTCATACCAATGGAATGCAGTATGAAGTCGACGCCGCCGCCGAAATGTTCTTTCGTTTTGGCGAACAAGTTTTCCAGGTCTTCATTACTGGTGACATCCGCGCCGATAACCGGGGCATTGCATTCTTCGGCCAGTTTGTTCAGCTCGCCCATGCGCAAAGCCAGCGGTGAGTTGGAAAGCACGATCTCGGCGCCTTCAGCGTGACAGCGCTGCGCTACTTTCCAGGCGATGGATTGCTCATTAAGCGCACCGAAAACAATGCCCTTTTTGCCTTTTAACAGATTATAAGCCATATGTTGATTTTTTGATTGGTCGACGACAAAGTTATATATTATAGTGCATAGTCCATAGTCGATGGTCCATAGCCGGGTTCTCCCGAAAGACTTAGGACTTATGACTCAAGACTTCAGACTTACAGAAAGCAACTCCCGTGCATTCTGCAGCGCGCTCTCGCCCGGTTTATCTCCGCTCAGCATTTTGGCGATCTCTACCACGCGCTCCTGTTCACTTAATTGTTTGATGCGGGTATAAGTCGTGGCCGAATCATTGTCCTTATAAACAAAGTAATGACTGCTGCCTTTGCTGGCAATCTGCGGCAAGTGGGTGATGGTGATCACCTGCAGGTTTTGCGCTAACCGCTCCATGATAGTGCCAACTTTGTTTGCAACCTCGCCCGATACGCCCGCATCGATCTCGTCGAAAATGATTGTTGGCAGGGCGGTATGGCTGGCAATAAGCGATTTAATGGCCAGCATCAGCCTCGAAAGCTCGCCGCCCGAAGCGACCTTGCTCATTTCGGCTAAAGCGTGCCCTTTGTTAGCGGAAAACATAAAATTAACCACGTCAGCGCCGTCAGGCCCCAGGCCTGACTCTCCCATTTTGGCGGGTAGGGGCGCTTGATTAACTTTTAGTACGGAGCTATTCATGCCCATTTCTGCAAGCGCTTCTATTACTTGTTTTTCTATTTGCGGGATGGCTTTTGTGCGATTGGCCGACAATCGCCCGGCTAATTGCTCCAACTCCTTTTTTTCGACTGCTATTTGTTTCTGCAGTTTTTCTATTTCTTCATCACCGTGAACGGCCTGCTCTATTTTTTCAGACAGACTATCCTGCAAATTCAATAATTCTGCAATCGTGTTCAAACGGTGCTTCTTTTGCAGGGTGTAGATTAAATTCAGTCGATCATTTATTTCACCTGCCCGTGCTTCGTCCGTATGCGTGCGCTGCTCGACGTTTTCAACCTCCGACGCGATGTCTTTCAGTTCGATCACCGTGCTTTTTAACCGCTCATGCAGTTCTGCAATTGAGGGGTTAAATTTCTCTAAAGTCGATAGATGATGTGTCGCCTCGCGTAGCTGTAATAAGGCCGAAGTTTCACCTTCCTGCATTAAATAAACAGCCGCCAGCAGGCTTCGCTTGATCTCTTCGGCATTATTCAGCGCGTAAAGCTCCTGCTCCAGCTTTTCCTGTTCTTCGGCGTCTAATTTAGCTGCCTCCAACTCGTCAAACTGGAACTGGTAATAGTCCAGGTCGGCTTTAGCCTTGTCACTATCGGCGATCAGTTGCTGTAATCTTGCGGAATCCTTCTTATAGGTTTTAAACCTGGTGCGATAGTCGTTTAACAATTCCGCGTGCCCGGCAACTGAATCCACCACCAGCAATTGAAAATCCGGGTCGTTGATCTCCAGCGTAGCATGCTGCGAATGGATGTCGATCAGCTTCTCGCCCAATTGTTTCAGCACAGCCAGGTTAACCGGCGTGTCGTTCACAAAAGCCCTCGATTTGCCGTCGGCAGTGATCTCGCGCCTGAGAATGGTTGCAGACTCATGGTCCAGGTCGTTCTCTTCAAAAAAGCTTTTCAGGTGGAACCCGTTGATCAGGAACGTACCCTCGATCACGCACTTCTTTTGCTGATTGAAGAAGTAACGGCTCTCGGCCCTTTGCCCCAATATCAGCGAAAGCGCGCCCAGTATGATCGACTTGCCGGCGCCGGTTTCCCCGGTCATGATGTTCAGCCCTTTGTCAAAGCTGATCTCCAGGTCGTCAATTAAAGCGTAATTGCTGATTGTGAGCTTTTGAAGCATAGCTAATTTAGCATCCTTTTGTCGGACGCTAAATTATGGTTTTTAGTTGATTCGATTTTGGAGCGCAATCAATTAAATAGCGATGCGTATTCAACCGCCGTTGGTCCGTTCATTGTAATGCTAATCCCTGGCTTGGATGCACAATAGTAGTATAATCGTCCGCAAGAATGGTTTTTAGCTCATTTTTCCATGTTTCTTCCCGGATCTTTACTACCGGGGTGTTTTTATAATAATCGCGCATCTTTTCCGAGTACTCGTTCAGCATTTCCAGGGCATGCATGTATTCAGGTTTTCGATGATAGGCCGTAAGTTCATCCTCTGCTTTTCTTCGTTCGGCGGCCGGTACATCCATTTTGGCTTCATAGGCGGCATAGCTGTATTGTGCGACATGCGGCGTTTTATAATAACCTTTCATGCTGTCGATCAATACCGGCAATTTTTTAATACAAGCCAAAAATTCAGGCGATTGCATTTCGGCACGCTGTTGTTCACTGAGGGTTTTCAATTGCTGAAGATCGTCTTTTATACCGCCGGGCATTTTTTTGAATAACTCCTCGCGATATTTCCGATAACCGGCGTCCCCGTCGCTATAGCTTTTGGCCGGATCGATGTGATATTTCTGTTGAAGCCTGGTGTTAATAGCTATAAACTTTTGCGTTTTGAAATAATCTCCCACGATCTGCCCTAGCGAGTCCCTTTTTAACGGAAGACTTGCGCTCGTATGGGTTTTGAAATACTGTTTTATTTGGTCGAGCCCGGCCATAATATGCCGCAGCGTATCGTTATTATAAAACGTCGGTTCTGGCTTGCTGAAGCCCTGCGCCCTGGTTTTTAAGGCTTCATAATCTTGGCTACGCTCATAATTGCGCAGTATATTGCTGTAATAGCTAATTTTTTTGCCCAGGCTATCCAATACCGGGTCGCCGTGACCAAAAAGCTGGTATGCGTTTGGTTGGGTTTTCTCGTTATCGTCTTCGGCTTGCAATGTTTTTGTGTTTGCAACACGGGCAGTATCGGTTTGCCGGCATGCGTAAACCCGACCTGCCATTGCAGCGAGCGGCAATGCAACTGCCATCAAATAAATAAATCTGTGCTTTTTCATAAGGTTTAATTTTCAATAAGGTCAATGATAAGATCAATAGCCTGTAGTCAAGGAGGGTAGCTCAAATTTAAGGTGATATCAGACTATATGCTAAGCTTTGGTGTAACAAAATAGTTAGTAAACTGACGTATCCGTCTTTCTTATTACGGCCACACCACGATATGCGGATCCATCCGTTATTAGTAGCCCTACCCGGCGTATAGGACACATATTATAAACGCCAATAGCGATTTGGCTTTAAACCCATCGCTATTGGCGTTATGAGACTTAACGGTTATTTTTCTGATGTCCGAATTCCGATTTCAGACTTCAAATCACTGATTCCCGGTCGTGTCAGGTTTCTCCGGCTTTTCGGGAGCTTCAGGCTTTTCCGGAGCTTCAGGTTTCTCTGGTTTTTCGTTATCGTCGTTAAAATTATAGTTGAAGTTGTAGTTCATATTCTTCAACACTTCCATATGCGTTTTAAATTCCGGCGAGTTCATGTACTCGCGCATTTGCCGGCTGGCTAACCGCATGTTTTCCTTCAATTTCTTTAGCTCGGGGCTGTTCTGGTAAGCCCGCATGGCTGCACCGGCATGGCGCATATTCGCCTGGAGCTGCTTTAATTCAGGATTATTTTGATACGTCCGCATAGCGGCGCTGGCCTTGCGCATATTCTCCTGGATCTGTTTCAGGTCGGGATTATTTTGATATTCGCGCATTTGACGGCCCAACTCCCGCATTTTTTCCTGCGCATCTTTCAGCGCCGGATTGTGCGACATGTTGCGTATGCTGTCGCCCAACAGCCTCATTTCTTCCTTTTCTTTACGCATTTCGGGCGAATTGAAATGATCGCGCATCTTCATGCCCAGTTCCTTCAATTCTTTGGTCTCATCCCTTATCGACTGCGGCAGGTTGGCATTCAGTTCGTCCTGGTATTTGCGGTAGTTCTCGTCCTTCATGTCGTCGCTGTTCCAGCCATACCTGTCGGCGGGAAGATTATATTTTTTTCTGAGACGGGCGTCCAACGCTTTAAACTCAGGCGTGCCGTAATAATGCTCCAGGTCCTTACCAAGTTTCTCCATACGTGTACCCCATGCCTTGGTCTCGGCCGTTTCGCCCCAATTTTTGCTGAAGTCTTCAGATAGCTTGTTTTGTTTTTCGGTCAGGTCCTTCCATTCCGGGCTGTTGTAGTAATCCTCTATTTTCTTGCTTTCCTGCTGCATCTGGTCGTTCAGCTTTTTCCATGCGTCGCTGTTATAGTAATCGTCTAGCTTTTTACTATACTCGTTCAGGTCTTGCTCAGATTTCTTCCAGGCATCGCTGTTATAATAGGCATCCATTTTTTTGCCGTACTCCTCCATGTCCTGGCTATACTTCTTCCACTCGGCGCTGTTGTAATATTTGTTCATTTCCTCGCCGAACCTGCTCATCTCGTCCGAGAACTTTTTCATTTTCGGATCATCACTGTAGTAGTAATCACCGCCGTCGGCATTTGTTATAACTTTCACCGGCTTTTTAGCAGTATGGGGCTTTGTTTTGGCCGTCTTCGTTTTCGTAACGGCTTTTTTGTGCGTCGTGTCAGAGAATAGTTCGGTTATAACGGCCGGTTTTATTTTATTAAAGGAGATCTTGCCGTGGGCGATGCTGGGGTTAAGCCAGGCCAGGCCGGTAATGCTCGCAGCGAGCACTACGGTAGCAAGTAATATATGGCGTACATTGCCAATGGGTTTTTTCGTTTTCATGATTCGTTCGATTCGATTTAATAAATGGTACTTCTTCCCGGTGGCGGCGAGGGCAATCTGCCATTGCTGCGTGCGGGATTCTTCTAATTTCAATAGTGCATGCGCATACACTATCGGTTTTTGAGTCGACTCTATTACAATATCGTCGCAGGCATTTTCGCGTTCGCTGTTAATGATGCGGCCGATCAATTGTGCAAATGGATTAAAGAATAACATTATCTGCATGGCCTGCTGGAGCAGGTTCATCATATAATCGTTGCGTTTGATGTGTGCCAGCTCGTGCAATAAAATAGCCTCGATCTCTTCAGTCGAAAGGCTGGTTGCTATAGAGGCGGGCAACAGGATAAAAGGTTTTACATAGCCGAAAACGCAGGGAACATCCACCAGCTTGCTGAGGCCGAAATGAATGCGGTTCTCTATCTCCAGCATTTCGGCGAACTCAGCTATTTTACGCATCATAGGTATGTCTATGCTCACGGTTTGCCTGATCTCGCTGAGCCTGGTGCGGGTTATGAACAGTTTTACTGTATTGAATATGAGCCCGGCTATATATATTAAGGTAACATAAGGTAAAAAGCCTTCGATGGTATAAAAGTACCGGCTGCTATACGCGGTTTGATGCGGAATATGCAGCGGCATGCCCATTATGGCCGGCAATATGTCGTAGCGGCCGTCGGTTTTAATTTGCACCCATTGGTAGACCCGCACTTCGCCCACCAGGGTATACAGGAACCATATCGTAACTCCGAACATGGCCAGCATCGCAACATTGTGCTTGTATTTTGCAGACATCGAATGAAATGACAGCAAAAAGAGGCGCAGAAACAGGTAAATGAAAAGCCCCTGCCACATAGAGTGGATGATCGCTACGCCGACTACCTGGCTGATGTTATAGAGTATGGTTTCCATTGTTTTAGTGATTAGTGGTCGGTGATTAGTTAACTGGTTAACCAGTCACCAATCACAAGTTAACTGATTACTTTCCTCCAAACTGCTCCAAATATTTCTTAATCGCATCTATCTCGTGCTTCGATGCCTTATGATGGCCCAGGGCCTGTATCACCAGGTCTGACGTTGAACCTTCGAACACGGTTGAAAGGATCCTGTCGAGCGCGCTGGTTTGCGCTTTCTCCTGGGTGTACAGGGCCTTATATATATGTGTCTTCGAGGTTGTATCGCGTTCCACTAAGCCCTTTTCGTCCATGATCTGCATCAGCTTAAGCGTAGTCGTATAGCCCGCTGCTTTATTTTTCAATAGCTCCTCGTGCACGTCGCGTACGGTGGCGCTGCCCATCTTCCACAGCACCTGCAGTATCTCTAACTCGCTTTCTGTCGGTTTAATTTCCATGCTCCTAATTTACGAATTGCTTCGTACAAATATCTACGACAAATTTCGTAAATGCAAATCTTTTTGAAATTATTTACGATTTGTTTCGTAGATAAAAGACGCGAGGGAATAAAAAGTGTTACAGTTTTGTGAAAAAATAATTATTCAATACGATAGCCCGCACAAGTCGGAAAGAAGAAACGTCAGTTTCCTTATTCAACTACTGAAGCTTTTGTGAGCCCTAAAACTAATTTTTCCCAATCGCCTGGTACTTATTCCCGTTCGAAGGATCGGCCTGGGTGAGGATGTTCACCGCATCGGTTCGTTCGCGGTTGTCAGCCTTACTATAAATAGCAACCAACTCGTCGCTCTTGGCGGTAAAAAATACCAGCGGCAGCATGGCGCCTAATCGTGTCCGGTCAACCTGCGCAAGCGTTGGCAACAGGTCGTCTATCACCTTGCGGCCCTTGCTTGCATTGTCAGCCATTTGGTCGAGGCCGTTGCGGTGGTAGTCGTAAATAAAGTTCCGCAGCGGTATATAAACCTTATTGTTCAGGTTTTCGGCCAGCCAGTAACGGTTTGTATTGCCATCGAAAGCCTTCCAGCCTTTGTACGAGCCGCCGGCCTGGGCATTGTTCACCACGGCTTGCGCCGCCTGGAAGTACGGTGTGCCGCCAAGCCGGGAAAAGCTGTCATAATCTATCCCGATGATCACATAAGCATAAAAGGCCATAACCGACGCCAGGTTGCTGGTAAACGTTTGGTCGGAATAATCGAGTGTCTGTCCTTCGGCGTAAATAAAGTCGAAATCTTTGTCATTCACATTGATCATCGGCGTTGTGTAGGTGGAATTATACACCGGCCGCGACGATTGTACCTGCAGTTCTCCGCTAAAATTGCTGTTGCCATCCCAGTTGGTTATGTTCAGCACGAAGCTGCAATCGATGCGTTCATTAGGTAATATCGCATCAGCAGCCCATTTGCGGCCGTTCAAAAAGTCCTTCATCGCCGTTTCAAGCGACTGAAAAATGTGCCGGTTGCTGGTTTGTATCTTGCCCGATATCACCTTCACCTGCGCGTTCAGGTCCTGCGCCCGGGCGTGGTAGCTTAATAAAGCCAGCCATATGAAAATGCTAAGCTTTCTCATTTCCCCTGATCAGTTGCGCAACTTTGTTACAGATGTCTACGGCCACTTCGTCCTTATCTTTCAGTTTAAACGAAGTTTTCTGCAGCTTATGGTCGATAATCGTTATTTTATTGGTGCTTGTCTTAAACCCGGCGCCTTTGTCGTTCAACGAATTTAACACGATAAAGTCGAGGTTTTTCTTTTGCAATTTTTCTATGGCGTTTTTTTCTTCGTTATCGGTTTCCAAGGCGAAACCCACCAATATTTGGCCATCCGCCTTATGCTGCCCGAGGGTTTTCAGGATGTCGGTTGTTTTTTTAAGCTCGACGATCAGTCCCTTGTCTTGCTTTTTGATCTTGGTAGGCGATACGTTTACCGGCGTATAATCGGCCACCGCGGCGCTCATTACGCAAGCTTTGGCATCGTGATAATGGCGCAGGCAGGCGTCCAGCATTTCGGATGCGGAAGTTACGTCGATACGTTCGATGGTCTTATGTACAGTTGTTTGCGAAACGGGCCCGGCCACCAGCGTCACATCTGCGCCCATAGCGGCGAAACGTTCGGCTATGGCAAAACCCATCCGCCCGGACGAATGATTCCCGATAAAGCGCACCGGGTCTATAGCCTCGTAAGTGGGCCCGGCCGTTACCAGTATTTTTTGATCGGCCAGGGGAAGCTTTTTCCGGATATCGTCCGATAAAAAGGCCACGATCTCTTCGGGTTCAGCCATGCGGCCTTCGCCATGCAAACCGCTGGCAAGTTCGCCGGTACCGGGTGGTATCAGCGTATTTCCTATCGACTGCAATTGGAGGATATTGTCCTGTGTCGTCTCGTGTTTCCACATATCCAGGTCCATCGCCGGGGCAAAGTAAACCGGGCATTTCGCCGAAAGATAGACCGCGGTAAGCAGGTTGTCACTCAGGCCGGTAGCCATTTTGGCCAGCGTATTTGCGCTTGCCGGCGCTATCAGCATCAGGTCGGCCCACAGTCCCAGTTCCACATGGTTGTTCCATTCACCGGTTTCGGGAGTGAAATATTCAACCAGCACAGGTCTTTTTGAAAGTACTGAAAGCGTAAGCGGGGTAATAAAATTGGTTGCGCCGGGCGTCATCACTACCTGCACCTCGGCCCCGGCCTTGACAAGCAACCGGATAAGCGAAGCCGATTTATAGGCAGCAATGCTGCCACAAATGCCTAAAATGATCTTTTTATCCTGGAGCATATCCCTTAGCCCCTACGGGGGAGGTTATTTAAGGGTTAAAAATAAAAAAACTCTCCCATGCAGGAGAGTTATATCTTGAATATTTCCACACCCCTTCAACGGGACGGGTTTTATTGCTCTTTCAGCGGATTGCGATAGTATATCTTATCTTCCAGGAATTCCTGTACAGCAACCAGCGATGGTTTGGGCATTTTCTCGTAATGCTTGGATATTTCTATCTGCTCGCGGTTTTCGAATACTTCTTCCAGGTTGTCATTTGATGACGCGAACTCTGAAAGCTTCTGATGCAGTTCTTCTTTTACGTTGTTCGATATCTGGTTGGCCCTCTTTGCCATGATCACGATCGATTCGTAAATATTATCTGTTTTTACATCCAGTTCACGAAGGTCGCGCGTTACAGTAGTGTTAGCTACTGTGCTTTTATTTACAATATTGCTCATATCAATTTTATTGAGATGGTGGTGTTTTTTGTTCTGTATTAATTTTTAATGAAGGCGGCTGACCACCTGTGGTTGAGGTATCACGCTCAAAGCGGCGCGCGTACCTGGCATCGCTCGCTATTTCCGCCAATGTCTTTTTAGTTTCCACTAATCCTTGCTGGCTGTCTTTTTTCAGCGAGGCTGCATCAGCGAGGTATTTACTCGATGGATACTTTTCGGTAAATTGGTTAGCAAATCCGATCGCCTGGTTGTAGCGGTCTTCCTGTTTGAAAACATTGCTGTGCTCGGCATACAGGTACTGTGCCTTAATGGTCAGGTATTCCATCTCTTCGGCATATTTAGTGTCCGGGTAATCGCGCAGCACATTGCCGAAATCGATAACTGCCGACTGGTAGTCGCCGATGGTCAGGTACAGTTTGGCATTTTCGTAAGCTTTGCGTTCCAACTTGTCGCGCAGGTTTTGTATCAGTTTCGAAGCCTCGCTAACCCGGTCGCTTTTTGGATACAGGTTAATGAACAATTGCAGTTTGTCAATGGCCTTTAGTGTATTTTCCTGGTCGAGCGAGTAGATCGGCGAATCCAGGTAATAACAGTACGCGCTCATAAAAGCACATTCCTCGGCCCGCGGGCTCGAAGCATAGGTATCGGCAAATTGCTTAAAATGGTAGCTCGCCGAAGTGTAGTCTTTAAGGCGGTAATTAGTGTATGCGTAATAATAGTATAGGTCCTGCGCGCCATCCTGTCCGCGGTAGCGCTGCACCAATGTTTCAAAAAGCTCCAGTGCTCGGCTATAGTCCTTCTTATTATAATACGCTATGGCAGCCTGGTATTTTTTAGCGTTGTCATTACTGGCCTTCAATTTCTCGAACTTGCTTTTACAGCCTGCAACAGCTATCAGCAGCACGATCAAAAGTCCGGATATAAGATGACGTTGTTTTTGAAACATTTTGCAAAGATATGTTAATATTATAAATCGGTCAATTATTTGTTACCAGGCGGCTAATATATAGCGGGTTCTGCGGCCGGTAAAGTATTTAACATCTTTTAACTATTCTGGTTCATGGTTGATGGTTCATAGTTCATGGTTGATTCTTCAAGCTTAGGCGAACACGGCAATCAACTATGACCCATCAACTTTTTGCTGCGAAAATTTTTCGTACTGATATGCAGCGTGTTGTCTATACACTTTGGCCTTTTTCTGAAAAATGATTTGGCGGGGCAAAAAATCTGCTTACCTTTGCAGCCCGCAAACGAAGGAGCGGGTTGTTCTGAAGGGATACGGAAAGCAAAATTTAAACGGAAAGTAAATAAGTTTTGCAGGAGAGAAAAAAGGTTTATACCTTTGCAGTCCCAAATCAAAACAGGCCTTGTGAAGGCCGAATACCAGGAGCGATTTTTGGTATCCAAAATTGAAAAGATATCGTTGAAAGGCGATACTGAATAATCGGAGCCGCGAGGTGAAGAGATAGAGTTCTTTAAGATAGAAGAGATAATCATGAGCGCAGCGGGACTGATTGAAAGAAGTCGGAAGTCAGGAGTCAGAAGACCAATGGCTAGAGATTGAGACTGCTGACCTTAGTTGAGAAACGGAGGTTAGCAGTAAAGACAAGAATAGATCAGTACTGTCAATTTTAGAAGGGATAGGGATACTGTAGAAAAGACAGGTGTCAGTGAGTGGTGATTAGAGATCAGAGATTAGGCAACTCATCACTGGTAAACAAATCACAAATCACAAAGCACCAAACAAACAGATTTCTATTTTGAGTAATAGAGTCTGGAGAGAACAAAACATTTATACAATGGAGAGTTTGATCCTGGCTCAGGATGAACGCTAGCGGCAGGCCTAATACATGCAAGTCGAACGGGATCCAGGAGCTTGCTCCTGGTGAGAGTGGCGCACGGGTGCGTAACACGTATGTAACCTACCCGTATCAGGGGGATAGCCTCTCGAAAGAGAGATTAAGCCCGCATAAAATAACGAAGTGGCATCACTATGTTATCAAATATTTATAGGATACGGATGGGCATGCGGAACATTAGCTAGTTGGTAAGGTAACGGCTTACCAAGGCAACGATGTTTAGGGGATCTGAGAGGATGACCCCCCACACTGGTACTGAGACACGGACCAGACTCCTACGGGAGGCAGCAGTAAGGAATATTGGTCAATGGACGGAAGTCTGAACCAGCCATGCCGCGTGCAGGAAGACGGCCCTACGGGTTGTAAACTGCTTTTGTACGGGAATAAACCCACCTACGTGTAGGTGGCTGAATGTACTGTAAGAATAAGGATCGGCTAACTCCGTGCCAGCAGCCGCGGTAATACGGAGGATCCGAGCGTTATCCGGATTTATTGGGTTTAAAGGGTGCGTAGGTGGCTTATTAAGTCAGGGGTGAAAGACGGCAGCTTAACTGTCGCAGTGCCCTTGATACTGATGAGCTTGAATATACTAGAGGTAGGCGGAATGTGACAAGTAGCGGTGAAATGCATAGATATGTCACAGAACACCGATTGCGAAGGCAGCTTACTATGGTATAATTGACACTGAGGCACGAAAGCGTGGGGATCAAACAGGATTAGATACCCTGGTAGTCCACGCCCTAAACGATGAACACTCGATGTTGGCGATATACGGTCAGCGTCAAAGCGAAAGCGTTAAGTGTTCCACCTGGGGAGTACGCCCGCAAGGGTGAAACTCAAAGGAATTGACGGGGGCCCGCACAAGCGGAGGAGCATGTGGTTTAATTCGATGATACGCGAGGAACCTTACCCGGGCTTGAAAGTTAGTGAATGAGGCAGAGACGCCTCAGTCCTTCGGGACACGAAACTAGGTGCTGCATGGCTGTCGTCAGCTCGTGCCGTGAGGTGTTGGGTTAAGTCCCGCAACGAGCGCAACCCCTGTGAATAGTTGCCAGCATTAAGGTGGGGACTCTATTCAGACTGCCTACGCAAGTAGAGAGGAAGGAGGGGACGACGTCAAGTCATCATGGCCCTTACGTCCGGGGCTACACACGTGCTACAATGGGCCATACAGAGGGCAGCGACCTGGTGACAGGAAGCCAATCTCAAAAAGTGGTTCACAGTTCGGATCGGGGTCTGCAACTCGACCCCGTGAAGTTGGATTCGCTAGTAATCGCAGATCAGCAATGCTGCGGTGAATACGTTCCCGGGCCTTGTACACACCGCCCGTCAAGCCATGGAAGCTGGGGGTGCCTGAAGCCGGTAACCGCAAGGAGCCGTCTAGGGTAAAACCGGTAACTGGGGCTAAGTCGTAACAAGGTAGCCGTACCGGAAGGTGTGGCTGGAATACCTCCTTTCTGGAGCAGTATTACCTTGAGTTGAAAAGTTGTAAGGTTGAAAAGTTGGAAGGTTAATCCATTCACTATTCACCACTCACTATTCACTCACCCTGAAAATACGATAGTAAAACTGCTGCGCTCGATTGATCTCTTTAAT
>JAFDZK010000479.1 GCA_018267005.1 Bacteroidota bacterium | reverse complement strand
TTACCTGGTGACGGATAACAGGTGTAAATATATTTTCGTCGAAACGTTTGAAATGGAATCCGTACTGCACGGTTGAGGGGGCATAATTCTTCAGGATGAGCTTGCCAAACACATCGGTTTCTTCTGGCTGGGGCGCATGTTCCGATAAAACCGCTGCCTGGTGGCTTAAGCCTATACAAGACTTGTTCTTCATATAGCACGCCCATGCCGATACCGGTTCGAAGTCGTTAATGACCAGGTCATAATTCTCAACCGGGACTTTCCTGACTTCCTTAACAAAATTGCGAAACCTTGATTGGTAAAATGTTTTCCAGAGATCGACGCCTCCTTTTTTTCCGAAAACAAAGCCGAAGCCGTTATAGCGGTATTTGACCGGGAAGGGCAGCGTAAGATCGCCCTGGGTGCCGCTTACCAGCGTATCGACCTGGCCCAATTGTTGAAGGAGGGGCACAATTTCCATCGAACGGCCCAGATGCCCGTTGCCCGTACCCTGTATCGCGTAAAGAATTCTCATTTGCCGCCGGCCAAATGTAGTCAGCTTATGTTTAAGCAAATGTCAATATTTTATTAAAGAATTTATGTTGACTAAATATTTACTTAAATGCCGCTTAACAATACTATACAACCCTGCCCATAAAAGGATCGGTATAACCCGGCTTACCGGTTTCGACGCGGCCGGCGTATCTGTTTTCGAAACTTGCATTCCCTGCAACCTTTACACTGAAATCGTACCAATGGTGGCTTTTTGCCAAATTAAGTACTAAAGTTGATTTGCCCTCCGCCGGTACTATTACCGTATGATCATTGGCTTTATAGGCATGGTCGGTTACCCGGATCGTTTGCTGTGCATTGCCCGGATTGGTCAATGATAGTTCGACGTTACCTGCCTGATACGCGAAACCGATCGTTATGTCCGGGTCATTGGCATTGCCGGTAAAACCGCGGTAGAAACCATTAGGCCCATAAACCCGCAAATGATAGTTTTTATCCTCAAACTCGTTAAGTGGCCAGTTGTCAGCAAGCGTGTCGCCGGCGGTTACGCCATATGCCCATGTACGAACGTTTTCAAACCCATCGCCATCGCGCTTTTTGTAACTGCCGGGCGCGTAAACATTGAACGGAGCGCCGAGCGATTTTTCACCAAATAGCTTATTGCCGGCGCTAAACGTTATTTCGAATGCTGATCTATCGGCGTTTAGCTTACCTTCGGCATACAATTCGTACGGTAGTGCGTTGGACGGCCGTATGCCTTTTTCCTGCTGCGCCATATAGGGCGACGCATGCGGCGCTTTATTAAATTCTTTGATCTCTTCCGCGCTGAACAGCTTGTAATCATTCGGCAGTTGCCTGAACTGCGCCTTATGGATACCCTCGACAAATGGGTCGCGTTTTACAAATTCGGGTTTGGCAATTCTATCACCGTGATAGGGACGGAACACTGAGGTCAGGTCGCCGCACACCGTCCGACGCCAGTCGCTGATGTTAGGTTCGGCTACTTTTTTGCCGGTCTTTTTCGACAGGAAATGCTCCAGGAATTGCAGTGTCGAAGTGTGGTCGAAAACTTCGGAGTTCACCCATCCGCCCTTAGTCCAGGGTGACGCGATGACCAGCGGTACACGAAAACCCAGTCCTATCGAATTTTCACGATCGTATTTTTCCGGGAAACCGTTGCGTTCCTGCTCCTGTTCAAGCGTCACAAAATCAACGCCGGTATCGATGCCTTTAGACACCTTGCCCCAGCCTTCTTTATGCGGGTGCGGAGCAGTGAAAGGTGGCACATGGTCGAAATAGCCGTCGTTTTCATCATAGGCCAGGATGAAAATAATCTTCTTCCAAACTTCCGGGTTTTGAGTCAGGATATCCAGTGCCTCCGAGATATACCAGGCGCCATACCATGCCGAGCTCGGATGATCGCTGAAATGTTCGGGCGCGGTAAGCCATGAGACGGTCGGCAGTTTACCATTTTTTACATCTTTCCGAAATTGGTGCAATACGTCGCCTTTGGGCACCTGCATTTCGCGTTCGGTGCCGTTGTCATCGTATTTTAAAGTAGTGAGTGTGCGATAGTCCGGATCGTTATGATTCGTGTCGAACGCTTTCAGGTGAAT
>JAFDZK010000478.1 GCA_018267005.1 Bacteroidota bacterium | reverse complement strand
CATAACATGGTTGGGCCGGTAGTTCTTATAAAACCGGGTTGCCCTGCCGACTCGCTAAATTCAGAGAAAGTCCCTGAAACCTGCAGCCCTGAACTGTAAACCGCCGTACAGGTGTTTTTACTCTCGACGGCTTTACGCAAGCCATAACTACCCCCGCGCCGGAATGACATGCCATCAGCAAACTGCTCCAGCACATCGATCAGGTTTTGAAACGTCGGCGTAACGAACAGTTGCGGCTGCGGCTTGGTGATATCATAAGGGTAATTTACCGCATCGATGGTATACCAAAGCTTTTTTACGTCAGCCTTCATGCAGCTTACGCTTTCGCCGATGGACGACAGCAAACCAGCGCCATATATTTTAGGGTTGTCCAGTGTGCCGATCAATCCGTATTCGACCGTCCACCAATGCAGGCGGCTTAGAAGGGCCATCTCGGAAGGTTCGCCCATATTTTTTTGCCGGTATTCCACCAGCGTCTCGGCTTTTTTTATTTCCTCCGGGTCGGCATCCGGCATTTCCTTCAAGATCGAAAGCGAGCGTATAGCCTCGTACAAGTCAAAATCTTCGGCGGAAAACATGGCTTTCGCGCCTATTGACCCGAAATAGCTCAGGTATTCGTGATAATCCTTATCGGCGATGATCGGCGCATGGCCCGCCGACTCGTGGATGATATCCGGCGCAGGGGTGTATTCGATATGCTTAAGCTGGCGTATGTCTGCTGCGATCACCAGGACCCTGTGCGCCTGGTATTCCATAAAGGCGGCAGGCGGAATAAACCCATCGACAGTAACGGCGCCCCAGCCTATTTTGCCCAGGGCATCATTCATTTCCTGCAAGCTGGGAATTTTTTCGATAGTCAAACCCGCTTTAAGCAGGCCGGGTATATAAGGATAATAGGCAACATCTTTCAGATAGCTGTAATTTTGCCGCATCACGTAGCGCCAAACCGCGTGGTCGATGGGCGTATAATGCTCATAATGCTGGTCAACTATGAATTGCTTTAAATGATTGGGAAGCGCAGCAACCTGCGGGTTATTAAAATCATTCATTACGTTCAGTCGGTTTATAAGAGAATACGCAAAGGTAGCTAATTGCCTGCTGAAGTTGAATGACATAAGTCAGCATTTCGCACTTGTTTAACTAAAAACGGTTATCTACCTTAGTTGACCAACACGCACTAAATATGAAACACCTGCTGCTTATTGAGGAAGATACAGACGCCCGCGAGATGCTGGCCTTTGCTTTGGAGAATAATGGCTTTGAAGTAATAAAGGGCGAAAAAAACACCTCGGTAGACGATGTGATCAAACTGAATCCGCACGTAATTATTATCGACCCATCACATACCAAACTTTGTTCCGATCTTAAGGCGAACGAACTGACCAACCCATTACCCGTCATTATTTATTCTTCAACGCTGAACGTAAACAAGATCGTCAACAAATGCGGCGCGGACGCGGTGGTGGCAAAACCTTTCGAATTGGAAGACCTGGTACACTTAGCCAGCCGGGTGGCTTATAAGAATTAGTCCTGTTTGATAGCGGGCAGCCCTTTTTCCAGTCGTTTTGGGCGAATAACGTAATACAATCCGGAAAGCGCCACGATCAAAGAAGTGAGATAAAAAGATACGCTGAGGAATACCGCCAGCCCAACATTAAGGTGAAATACCGGCGACAGCACCTTAAAAATGTATTCCCTTGCCCCGGCACCGCCGAAAGTAATGGGCACCACGGCGGCCAGCGCCGACATAAGAAACGACAGCAAATAGGGAGAGAATTTACCGGTAAAACTCTGGCCCATCAGGAAGCAGATAACCGTAAGCACCTGCAACGCCTGTACAATCAATGCCTTTGCGTGTCCCTTAAAGAAATGCCTGGTAAAATCTTTAAAAAAAACCTTCACAACGATATAATAAACAACCGTACCTACGACAAAAACACCGATAGGTATGGCCAGGTGAATCATTTCCTGTATCTGGGGGATAAAAATGGTCAGCACGACGACGATCAGCCCGATGGCCCATAAACCGCTCAGCCTGTCGAATGCAATAGCCCAGAATACCTTTTTGGCCGGCAGGTGATAGTTTTTGTGCAATAAATAGATCTTGTATCCGTCACCGC
>JAFDZK010000477.1 GCA_018267005.1 Bacteroidota bacterium | reverse complement strand
GATCGGTACACTGGTAAAAGCGCTGATACTCGTCGCCCTGGTTGTATTCCTGTTTCTTCAAAATTGGCGCTCTACTATCATACCGGTATTGGCCATACCCGTATCCATCCTGGCAACTTTTTGTTTCTTTATACCTCTGGGCTTCACCATCAATACGCTGACGATGTTCGGTTTCGTACTAACCATCGGCATTGTAGTGGACGATGCTATCATTGTCGTCGAAGCAGTGCAGCATTATATCGACGAGCGGCATATGTCTCCCAAGGAAGCGACTTACCAGGCCATGAAGGAAATATCGGCGCCGGTGATCGCCATCGCGCTGATTTTGGCGTCTGTATTCGTGCCGGTTGGATTTATTCCCGGTATCGTCGGCCGGCTTTATCAGCAATTTGCGATCACCATAGCTATATCGGTAATTTTTTCGGCTTTTACCGCGCTATCGCTAACGCCTGCCCTCTGTACGCTCTTGCTGAAGCCTTCACATCACAGTCCCAATAAGTTTTTTGCGTGGGTTGACCGCATTTTCTTTGACCGGTTTAACCGTGTATTCGAAAGACTTAACTACCGATACGCCAATGGCGTTAAGCGAAGCATAAAAAATGCAAAATATATCGTTATTCTTTTGGTTTGTATCTGTACGGGCGCCTGGCTGCTGTTCAAAAGCAAACCATCGGGATTTGTTCCGGCAGAGGACGGCGGCCGTTTGTTTGTAACTTATCAAATGGCCGACGCGCGTTCTACCTCTGCCTCCCACGAAGTGCTTGAAAAACTGATGAAGATCGTCGGTTCGACGCCGGGCATAAAGCATTTTGTCGGCGCATCGGGCTTTAATATTCTCGGTGGCGGCGGTAATAACAGCGGTACTATGTTCTGTATGCTTAAGCCCTGGGACGAGCGGACTACCCCCGAAACCAAAGTGCAGGGCATTATGGACGCCATCAAAAAACGCGTCGCCAAAGCCGGGATTAAAGATGCCACCGTGGTAGCTATACAGCCTCCACCGATACGGGGCATTGGCCTGGCTGCGGGCTTTTCAATGCAAATTGAACAAGGCAATTCAACAGATGATATCCATGCCTTTGAGAAAAACGTCCAAAAGTTTGTCGCTATCGCCAAAAAAACGCCGGCTACGTCGACAGCATTTTGTTCGTTTACAGCGCATACTCCAAGTTTTACTGTGACGGTTGACCGCGAAAAATGCGAAAAACTGGGCGTAAAGATCTCTGATGTCTTTTCTACCTTGCAGGCGTTCATGGGCAGTTTGTTCGTAAATAATTT
Source organism: Bacteroidota bacterium (assembly GCA_018267005.1). Lineage (GTDB taxonomy): Bacteria > Bacteroidota > Bacteroidia > Sphingobacteriales > Sphingobacteriaceae > Mucilaginibacter. The sequence continues at coordinate 857 of JAFDZK010000477.1, read as the reverse complement.
TACGTTATATAACCGTACTTATCATGCCGTTATTGAAGCCGACACTGCCTATAGGGCACTTATCAGCAATGTCAACAAATATTATGTGCGCAACCAGGCCGGTAATATGCTTCCATTGAGCACCCTGATAAGTTATAAAGCGGATGCGACAGCAACTTCCATATCCCACTTTAATATATTCCGGTCGGCGGAAGTGGATGGCTCTATTCCACCGGGATATAGCAGCGGGCAGTCATTGGATGCGCTTAGACAAATTGCGGCCAAAGCACTACCGCGCGGTTACACCTACGAGTTTTCGGGCCTTAGTTACGAAGAAATAAAGGCAGGCAGTATTACCGTTTATATTTTCCTGTTCTCTATCATTTTTGTGTTTCTTTTCCTGGCGGCGTTATACGAAAGCTGGTCGGTGCCCTTTTCTGTACTGCTGGCAGTGCCGATCAGTGCCTTTGGCGCCATAGTAGCTTTATGGATGGCTCCGACCATCACTAACAATGTATACGCGCAGATCGGCCTGCTAACGCTGATTGGCCTGTCAGCTAAAAACGCTATCCTGATCGTTGAATTCGCCAAGCTGCGAGTCGATCGCGGCGAACCGTTGTTGCAGTCAACCATCGAAGCCGTACGCCTGCGTTTCAGGCCGATTATTATGACGTCCATGTCCTTTATCTTTGGTGTGCTGCCGCTGGTATTTGCCACTGGCGCCGGCGCCGAGTCGAGAAATACAATAGGTATTGCGGTGCTGGGCGGAATGATCGCTTCCTCGACTATTTCTATTTTTATCGTCCCCGTATTGTTTGTATTGTTCACACGCGTTTCCTACGGCAAAAAACAGCTTAAATGGCTGCAGGACCACCATG
>JAFDZK010000476.1 GCA_018267005.1 Bacteroidota bacterium | reverse complement strand
TCAATGACTTCGGGCCCTTCAATTTTGGCGGTGGTCAATAACGGGTATGTCTGCGTGTAAAAGTTCAGGACTGCTTCAGGGCTGAAAGAAGCGGACGGGTCGGCCAGTTGTATTTCCTGATTGCTGCTGTCCTTAAAGATGAATTTGCGTTCCAATATGCTTGCTACTAACATGACGCTGATTTTTATTTATTAAACAAATCGGGTGAGAATTTTGCGGACAGTTCGGATTTGCGTTTGCGCAGTTCTTCCGCTCTACCGGGATAGTCGGCGGGGTCGGGCACTTTTACCCATGCCTCCCTGTACTTGCCTTCTTTCTCCAGTTCATCGGCCTTTTTCATGGCCTCGTCATAGCGTTTCTGCTGCTCCTTTTTCTCCTGTTCGGCTTTAGTTTGCTTGTCCTTTTCCATTTGGCTTTCGGCCTTCGCCCGTTCCTGCTGTTTGAGGTAATGTTCCATGCTGACCAGCAATCCCGATGTTGCCGCCACGGGTTGCGCTATAGCAGCAAAAAAGCCCTCGTCAATTTCCTGCGGCGTGCCTTTGAGCAGTATCGGCGGTATGATGCTGCCTGCCTTGTCACCGTTGGCATTGCTATAGAGCAATGCCGATACTACTATCGTGTCTTCCTTTTCTTTTGCTATGGTGAGCTTCCAGTCACCCGCTGCGTTCAGCTCCATGAGGCTGCTAAAAAATCCTGTTTCCATAATCGCTTTGTTTATTTTTCAATGCTGTTAACTGTTCTAAAATGTGCTTCCAATATTCCTGCTGCCTTGCATCCAACTGGCAGTAGCTGCTATCTTCGTGGCGGTACGTGGTAAATGCTTCTGCCTGTGCTATGGCCTTGCCGAGGTCTGTCACCATTATTTTCTGCCCGTTCATATCCGTGATTTCCATAAACCCGTTTTCAGGTGAATAATAAGTTGACGGCAAGTGAGAACTTTTGATTGTCATGCTCACGGGCGGTAACATACACGGTCAGGCAGTGGATGGTGAACAAAAAGCTGTAATCCCATCCGCCGAATAGCTGGTCGGAAAACAGCTTGCCGCTTTTGTGCAGCCTGCTGCCATACTTTTCGATGATTTGTTCCATCTGAACGGCGAGGGACAGCCAAAAGTCAAAGGTGAACATGTGGTTTTGCGGCCAGTCGCTGCGATAGCGTTCCTGTTCTTCCTGCACGGTGCGGCAAAAGCCTTTGGTAAACTCCACGAATGCGGGTATTTCCTGCGGGAAAAGGTCATACAGCAACCTTGCTTTCTCTACGTTGATTAAATCTGTTAGTGCTTTCATACATCAATATTTTTCAGGATTTCCAATAGTGCAATCAAATCCCAATGGCCTATTTCACCGTCTGAGATAAACTGCTCCAGTTCTTTTTCTTTGGTATCTGCAAAAGAAGTATCACAAACTACCCGCCCGTACTCATCGAGCCGGATGGTATCCACGTAAGCGGATACTTCGTTATTAAATGGCACATGCGGCCATCCTTCTGTGGACACTGTCCTGCCAATGCGTATCAGTTCTGCCCTTATCGCTGCAACTGCTGCCTCTTCCAGTTCCATCAGGTCGTTTCTAAGCTGTTCTATTCCTTTGATGTTTTCCATGACTGTTTTTTTAGGGGGGGCGGCAATCACCGTCCCCCAAGTTTTGAGATTAATTCAACTGCAATGCTTCCGTACCCACCTTTGCGTACTGGCTGCACAGGTTGAAGGCAGCCTGTGTGCGTATCAGTCCCGTACCAAATATTACGGATTGTACTTTGGCCTCATCGTCCTTAAATTCCTTTACGTTCTGGAAATACCCTGTTACCGCATTGTATGCCCCAAACAAAGTGCCTTTGGTCGTTTCGGTCTGCTGCGTAGGGCTGTTCATGGCATAGATGAATGCGTTCTCACAGATGTTTTTCAGCACGGTAGACATTTCCTCGCCGTTTTTCAGGCTTTTAAAAACTTCCTTTGAAGGGCACATGGCCTGCCTAATCAGGCTCATTACCTCCTTGTCCGTGATGCGGATTTTTGTCCAATGGTTAAAGACGCTTTCCAGCTCGTCCGCCAGTTTATTGGATATGCCCATTACCTTGTGGGCTTCCTTCAGGCGTTCTTCAGCACCTCCCGTATGCCTGATTTTGATGGTATTGGAGCTGCT
>JAFDZK010000475.1 GCA_018267005.1 Bacteroidota bacterium | reverse complement strand
TCCTTATTTGTATCATCATCCTGGGGTGTTTTTTGTTGTATGCCGTAAGCGGCTTCATCAATTCTATTCTCGGCGCCATCGTACTGTTCACCATATTTCGCCCCATGTACTGCGATCTCGTTGATAAAAGAAGCTGGAACAGAACCATATCCGCGCTTATTATCATGCTGATATCGCTTATCGTTATAATCATACCCATGCTTTTTTTGTGTATTATGGTGGTTGATAAGCTATCGGGGCTTAACAGCAGTTCATTCCCCATACAAGATTGGATATATAAGATCGATATCTTTTCGTCGCACCATCTTGGCCAACCCAAGCTGGCGGAAGATACATTGCAGAAATTGGGATCTTACGCAACGCAATTGTTCCCATCCATTATTACCGGCATAGGAAATATCCTGCTTACCCTGCTTGTAATGTACTTCCTGCTGTTTTTTATGCTTACCCAAAAGGATGCGTTTGAGACGGGGCTGCTCAGGTACGCTCCTTTTCGCGAGCAGCATGCTTTACGATTTTCCGAAGCGCTGCGCAATGCCACCTATAGCAATGTGCTCGGCCAGGGTATTATCGCTTTAACGCAAGGAACCTTGCTGGCGCTTGGTTTTTTTGTTTTCGGGCTGCCCGACCCGGTTTTTTGGGGAGCGATAGGCGCGTTTATTTCGTTTTTACCCGTTGTTGGCGCGCCAACTTTAACCATCCCGGCAGCTATCATCCTGATGGCAACCGATCATGTGCTGAAAGGTGTGGCGCTGCTGGCATTCGGACTATTATTTATCGGAAATATCGACAATGTGCTCAGGATGATCATTAACAAAAGGGTGGCCAATACGCATCCGATCATATCGGTAATGGGCGTATTTATCGGCTTGCCGCTATTTGGTATACTTGGGCTTGTTTTCGGTCCGCTGTTATTGTCTTACTTCCTGTTGCTGATTGAAATTTATCAGACCAACCGCATGGCCGCCGACCGGCTGGAGCGTATGAACCAGGGCTGACTTTCAATGAAATAAAATAATATTTTGTGCACTGAACGATAAATGCCGATATTAATACAGGAAAATATTTAAAAATAAATAGCCGTCAAAAAGTCCGGTTTGCTATAATTGGCAGGATATTTAACCGTTATAAAAACAAATTATTCATCGTTTAAATTATATAGTTATGAATGACAACTCAAAAATCATAGTAGCATTGCTGGCCGGTTTGGCCGCGGGTGCAGCTTTAGGGATATTGTTTGCACCTGAAAAAGGGACCGAGACACGAGATAAACTTACCGATTCACTAAAAAAATTGGGTGATTCCATAAGAGAAACTGCCGCCAGCGAGATAGACAACCTGGTGGGCCTAAAGGACAAAGTGGTGGATAACATTAAGAGTAAAATAAACCCGGCTAACGAGGAATACCAGGACGACCTGGAGCACGCCTGACATTTAAAACATTTCCCGAATAATAGGTTCGGGGTTGTATAAATCGACATGGAAGAAAAAAAAGACACTCCACCCCCTATTTTGGACCAGCTAAAAGAGTACGTGGAAACGCGTGTTAAGTTAGCTAAGTACGAGGCCATTGACCAGGGAACCAAGATTGCCGCGAGCGTTGTGGTTGACCTCATCGTGAGTGTCTGTTTCCTGCTTGCTTTTCTTTTTATCAGCCTAACCATAGCCTTTGCGTTATCGACCTTGTTAGGGTCCTATTGGGCCGGCTTTGGCGCCGTGGCTGTTATATACCTGGTCATCGCCTTCATCATGATGAAAAGGAAGGGAAAAATGGAACCCAAACTACAGAATTTGTTTATTAAAAATTTCTTCAAATAATGGCCGATACCGTTATAACCAGTGTGGCTGAGCTAAAAGCCGAGATCGCGCGCCTGACGCTGCTCAAAGAGGAGCAGGGACAGGCCTTGGCGGCACGCTTTAGTTCGCCCATGGCTACGGTGAATACCGTCTTCTCGATCTTCAGTGGTAAAGGAGATGCCAGAGGTATCTTTCATCCTGATTTCATATCGACGTTATCGCGTATCTTTCTTCCAATGACGCTGAACAGGACACTTTTCCGCAATTCCAACTTCCTGGTGAAGACACTGGTAAGCCTGCTGACGCAAAAGGCATCTCCTTTCATTAACAAGGAGTCGGTAATGGGATTATGGGATAAAGTAT
>JAFDZK010000474.1 GCA_018267005.1 Bacteroidota bacterium | reverse complement strand
GCTTGGAATAATTATTACTATGGTATTGCCTGCAGAGCTTAAAGGCGCATCGGGGTATACCTATCTGCTTATACCGTTTGCCTATTCGGTTTTCTTCAGCCGGAGGGCAAAAAAGTCAAGGAAGCTTTTCGGGACTAACGCGTAGCCGCTTTTCTTTTGCGTTTGCTGTTTATCCCGGCGATTATCGGCGGAAGTATGGAAACCAGGATAATGATGATACCAACCAGCGAAAAGTGAGCTTTAAAGAAAGGTACATTACCCAGCAAATATCCGGCAAACAAGAAAAGGATGATCCACGACGCACCGCCGATGATATTATACAGGCTGTAACGCCCGAACGGCATACGCCCCACGCCGGCTACAAAAGGCGCGATGGTGCGGATGATGGGCACAAAACGACTCAGGATAACCGCCTTGCCGCCATGCCTGTCGAAAAAAGCTTTGGTTTGCAGGTAGTAATCCAGTTTCAGCACTTTGTTTTCGGGTTTAAAAACCTTCGGGCCAAGGTAGTTACCGATAAGGTAGTTGGCTGTATTCCCGGCGAAGGCCGAAATGATGAGTATTAACGCCAGCAGGTAAATATCGAGCCCCGTATTCCCCGCGGCGATCAAAGCGCCGGCTGCAAACAACAAGGAATCGCCCGGCAAAAACGGGGTGACCACAAACCCCGTCTCGGCAAAAATAATGACGAATAATATAAGATAAGTAAGCGTATGGTACTGGCTGATGATCGCCGACAGGTGCTTGTCGATGTGCAGGATGAAATCGAGCAGGTGCTTTATTACTTCCAATTTTCTAAGATTTCGCCAAAAATATAAATAAAACTGTTCCGCTGCGTATTGCCCAACCTAAATCCTCCCAGAAAGCAAAGGATTTAAAACAGCTGTTTAGACAGGACCTGGATGAGGCCGCTAATTATTGGCGATCACCCCGCCGCCGAACGCCAGGCTATCGGTTTGTCCCGCCAAACCATAGGTATAAATGGTGTACAGCCTGCCGTCCAGGATATTGACATTCTGCAAAGTACCGATAACAGGGGTTGTTGTGCCTGCGTTAAATATCTGGAAATTATAAGTGCCCGAAGGCATTTCGATATAGGGCGATGCCTTCATAAACGCCTGGTTGCTAAAGGCGAGCGTTCCATTGGCCACCACGTCATAATTCTGCTGCTGCGGCGACACATTAACAAACCGAACTTTTCCCCTGCCAGTGGCAGGCAATGACGACGTGTCGGTTAAAAATAACGATTGTACGTTGTTATTGGCCACCGTACCACCGATGAACAGCGTATAGCGCAGGTTTGGTTTTAACACATAATCCAGGTTGGGAACTATGTTTGTCGTCGGCACCACCTGCCCGGGTATGATGCTTTGGCCCGGCCTGATCTGAAATGGCGTGTCGGTCAAGGTAAGATAAAAATATCCAGATGCGCTTGGATAATAGTACGACCTGTTATTATAGTTATGATATTGGATATACAAGGCTACCGGGCCCACATCGGGGCTAAGGTTTACAACCTGGTATCGTATGTTCAAAGCCGTGGGGCTGACATTGCCGTTTTTACCGCACGACGAAACAACCGCGGCAAACACCGACCCGGTTATTAAAAGAAAAACAAAAAGTGATAGTCCGCTATTTTTCTCTCTGCTCATGCTAATTTACATTTACGGTACTTCCGACTTTGAACGCGGCCGTCCCTTTACCCCCAACCGTTCCCATTGAAAACAAGGTATACGATTTATTGGCTATAAGGCTTATAACGCCTGTATATATAGGCGTAGCATTGCCCTGCTGGTAAACTTTGACTGCTTTTTGCCCGCTTATGCCTATTGCAACAAAATTTGTAACGGTTTTGAACAGTGCATTCTGAAACTGCGTACTATCTCCGAGCGACAAGCTTAATGTTCCGGCATCCGGCGAAGCATTTACAAAGCGGACAAGACAAGTATCAGGAGTGTTAATTTTATACAAATACCCGCTGTCGGTAAATGCCTTATCCTGGGTCGTACCGGCTATAAAAAGAGAATAGAAGCGCCCTGTATCCAATTTGACCGGGTAACTGAACAAAGGGCGGACGACGCCGGTTGCGGGGTTGAATGCATCCTTTACCTGGAAATTCTGCTGCCCGGACAAAACAGGAACATAACTGGATGAGCTTCCTGGGTATAAATTAGAGTTGTTGTTCTGGCGCGTGCC
>JAFDZK010000473.1 GCA_018267005.1 Bacteroidota bacterium | reverse complement strand
ATTCAAATGGCTATTCAAAGCCGCTTCATAACGGCAGTGGCGGCTGTGAATGTGATGAAAAAACAAAAATCGGGTGTCATTCTTAACCTTACTGCTACACCGGGTGGCATCGGGTACCCATTCACAGGAGGCTTCGCCCCTACCTGCGCAGCTATCGAAAGCCTGTCGCGTAATTTGGCGGTCGAGTTTGGGATATACGGTATCCGGTCGGTCAATATCCGCTCGGGCGGCTCTCCTGATTCAAAAGTATTTAAGGATGCTATTGCCAGTCAGCCCGAAGTGATGAAAAACGTCCTTTCTGCCATGGAAGGCGACACGATGCTGAAAAAGATGGCCATGATGGACGATATCACCAACGCAGCCATGTTTTTAGTATCAGATATGGCGAAAACGATCACCGGCGTGACGCTCGACATGACGGTCGGGACTACAGAAGGGTTAAATTACCGCATCGATCTGCCATCCTTCAACGAGTACATGTAGTAATTACATTAAACCGGGTGAGCTCTACCGGTAATTTGATCTTTTAACGAGCGATTTGATATCCTTTATTTTGATCTTTCGTCCATCGGTTTCCAGTATGCCTTCGCTTTTAAACTCTTTAAGCAGCCTGATCACGTTGTCGGTAGCGATGCCCGCCATGTTGGCCAGGTCGGCGCGCGAAATATTGAGGACAGGCTCTGCCCCGGGCGCTGTCTCATCCTTAAATTTCTCCCGCAAAACAATGAGCGCTATGGCGAGTCGTTCGTGAGCCGTCCGCTGGGCAAAAACCGATATGCTGTTGGCAAAAACGGTAAACTCGTGGCTTAGCGCTTTTAACAGCCTTTGAGTAAAGTAAGGCGAACGCTGCAAAACTTCTAAAAAATCTTCTTTCGGTATAAAGCTAAGCAGGCTCTTTTCCAGCGCCGCCGCCGAATCGGGGTAACGCTCGTCGGAGAGCACGGCGTGGTAGCCGATCAGTTCACCCTCGCCGGCCACATAAATTATCTGCTCGCGTCCTTCCCTGTCCGATTTATATTTTTTGACTTTGCCGCTGCGAATGATAAATATACCCGCGGGAATGGTGCCTTCCCTGAAAATAACTTCGCCTTTATGGTATTGCTGACTGGTTTGATGGCTGAACAAGCAGGCATATTCGTCCTCGTTTAGGACGTTGAGAACCGATTTGGTAGTAAAGTTCCACCGGTCTATCGGGAATATTCCTGACAAGCTCATTCACAAATATACCATTTGAAAAACTGATAAATATCGGTTTTTTACCCGACGCGTTTACATCGCTTTTCGACCGAAACGGCTCTACATTTGATGGTGTTTAAAATAAAACCCGGTTTGCCGGATGATAACTGCCAAAGTGCAAATGATTTCCCGGTATTAAAGATAAATGCGAACGAGCGGCTCTTCATGAATGATACCACGTTCGACCGGGTCTATCCCAACGATATTCGCATAAAATCAAAAAAACACTGGACGCCCCTGAACATTGCGCGCAAAGCTGCCGATTTTTTGGCGGAACCGGATGCGACGGTATTAGATATCGGCAGCGGAGCAGGCAAATTTTGCCTTGCCGGGGCATATGATCATCCTGAAATCATTTTTTGCGGTGTGGAACAACGGCATGACCTGGTACTCTGCGCCGAGGCGGCGAAGAACCACATGGGACTGACAAATGCCCATTTTCTCTATGCAAATATGACACAGGTGAAGTTCAGCGAGTTCGACCATTTTTATTTTTACAACTCGTTTTATGAGAATATAGATGGCGACGATGCAATAGATAATAGCATCGAAACTTCGTACAGCCTGTATAGCTACTATACCAGGTACCTATATGCTGAGCTTGAAAAAAAGCCGCCGGGAACCAAACTTGTCACCTTTCACAGTGCAGGCGAAGAGGTACCGAAATCGTTCAGGCTGGCAGATATCTCTTTTGACATGATGCTGCAAATGTGGATCAAAATGTAAGACCTATGCACGTATTCAGGCCAAAGATCATTGATACGCTGAAAGGCTACACCAGGGCGCAGCTTTATAAGGATGTCATCGCCGGCATTATCGTCGGAATCGTGGCGCTGCCGCTCGCCATAGCGTTTGCCATTGCTTCGGGGGTATCGCCCGAAAAAGGAATTTTTACCGCCGTGATCGCAGGGTTTATCGTCTCGGCGCTCGGCGGCAGCCGTGTCCAGATCGGAGGGCCGACAG
>JAFDZK010000472.1 GCA_018267005.1 Bacteroidota bacterium | reverse complement strand
AGGCTGACTGCACAAAAAAATCGGTCGTGTAAAAGTGACTTAGCACGTCGACCTCGACGTTGCATTCCTCCACGAATTCCCGCTTCAGACCGTCGATCAGCCCTTCGCCGTATTCCAACCCTCCGCCGGGGAACTTACTGAAACGCATCCCATACTCCTGCTCGTCACTGAGCAGTACCTGCCCGCCATCGTTGATCAGCAATCCGTAAACGCGAACATTGAACTTATACATTATTCGAAGTGTTTCTTATTACGGGTGATGTTCTCCATGGTCCAGGTAATATCGGTAGTTTTCGCTTCCGACCGTATCGGGCAGTTGGGCATATGGCAGTAGTGGCAACACTTGGGCAGGCACGGGTCGGCGTGTATAAAAAATTCGGTCTTCACCATCGCCTTTTTATTGACGATCTTGTCGACCAGCGATACCTCCTCGTGCACCTTATTCAGGTCGAAATAGTTCGGCAGCGTCATATGACAGTCGATATGGAGCTCGTGACCGTATTTTTGCGCGCGGAAATTGTGAAGATCGATCCACTCATCGCGGCGCTCTTCATTCAGTATCTTCAGCACGTCTTTCACCACCTCGAAATCAGCTTCGTCCATAAGACCGGACACCGACTTCCGTACCAGTTTATAGCCCGTAAAACATATGTATAAGCCTACCGCGATCGATAACAGGCTATCCAGCAGAAATATTTTTGTAAAATAGATCAGCAACAAGCCAGCGACCAATCCCAGGCTTGTAACCATATCCGTCAGCAGGTGTCGGCCATCCGCTTCAATGGTGATGGAACGGAGGGTTTTGCCGCGATTGATCATATAGGAGCCCAAAATGCCATTGACCAAACCGGTGGCCCCAATAATAATAGCACCTGTGACCAACTGGCTGATCGGATGCGGGTAGAAGATGTTATAGGTCGATTTAAAAATGATGACCAGGCCCGCTATGCTGATGAGTCCGCCTTCTATAAACACCGAAAAAAACTCCACTTTGCCATGCCCGTAGGGATGGTTTACGTCACGCGGACGTGCCGCAAGGTAAATGCTGAAGAAAGCAAACGAGCTTGCCAGGATATTCACGATGCTTTCGGCGGCGTCAGTCAGCACAAAGTTTGAGGCTGTAATAAAATAAGCCGAAAATTTGGCCATCATCAGGATCACGCCGGTGATCAGCGCCAATAATATGATCTTCTTCTGTTCCTGCACGAGTTAAGCGGATTGGCGGTCAAAGGTAAGCAGAAAGCTGAAAGTGTAAAGCAGAAAGCTTTTTTATTGGCCGGCTTTTCGCGCCCGGAGTGGTGAGCTTTCTGCTTTTTTGCCCAAGATCACCAAAAATTGAGAAACTTTCAACAGGCCGGCCCCTTCAGCAAACTTTATTGAAATAATTGTAAAAATGAGATTAAGCCACTGTTAGCGCGGGCATATCCGTGAAGATTTTTCTACCTTTGCGCCCGGAATAAAAAAGACTATGAGCGCATTAAGTAACAGGATCAATAACCTTGCAGAATCGGCAACTATTAAGATGGCCAAACTGGGCCGGGAGCTGGCTGGCAAAGGTGTCGATGTGATCAGCCTGAGTTTTGGCGAACCCGATTTTCATACACCGGAACATGTGAAGGAAGCAGCCAAACAGGCGATGGATGATAATTTTACGTATTACACCCCTGTGTCCGGCTATCCTGAACTGCGAAAGGCTATTTCGGCCAAGCTCAAGCAGGAAAACAACCTGGATTACGATTTCAGCCAGATCGTGGTGTCGACCGGCGCGAAACAGGCTATCGCCAACGCGGTGCTTTGTTTAGTCAACCCGGGCGAAGAAGTGATCATACCAACACCATATTGGGTTTCTTACTCGGAAGTGGTAAAGCTGGCCGAAGGCAAGAGCGTGTTCATTGATACTACAGTCGAGCAGGATTTTAAGATCACACCGGAGCAATTGGAAGCGGCCATTACGCCGAAGTCCAAGCTGTTCATGTTCTCATCGCCCTGTAACCCAACCGGCAGCGTTTACAGCAAAGCGGAGTTGGAAGGCCTGGCCAAAGTATTTGAAAAACATCCCGAAATATATATCCTGTCGGACGAGATATACGAGCATATTAACTTTGTGGACAAACATGAGTCGATTGCGCAGTTCGACAGCATTAAAGACCGTGTGATCATCATCAACGGTTTCTCCAAAGCTTATGCCATGACCGGCTGGCG
>JAFDZK010000471.1 GCA_018267005.1 Bacteroidota bacterium | reverse complement strand
CAGCCGCTTTTGCTTTCGGGCTCAGGTAACTTTCGGCAATAAACCCGGCAATGCGGTGGCCTTCGGTTCCCCAGGCGAACGAGCGTGCAGGTACATACAGGATGGCGACGGCCAATACCAGTTTCTTAAGAAAATTCAATCGCATATTACAATGGTTTTGGGTTACACGTAGTATGTTTAATCAAGCGAGCTTCTATCGGGATATCGCTTGTGGTCGATAAAAATTCCAGTAACGAATCATTCTTTTTTTTCAGTACAAAATCCTCGTCATAATCGCCCGAGCGGAAACAGCCTCCCTCTTGCTTCAGGCTGTGATTTGCATTGCAAAATTGCCCGCGCAGGCGCAGGGTATCGTGGCCCTGCCGGTACGTACCCTTTGTATATTCAGTCCAGCGGCCGGATTCCGTGCATGCGTCGGCGCCATTGTTGACCTTGCTGAACGAACTTATTTTCATATAAAACGAGTCGCAACTAAAAGTCATTTCATACAACGAATATTCCGTGAGCTTCCGCTGCATCGGCACCGAATCCTGCCGCCATTCGCCCTGTAAATAAGCCTCACCTTTGCCCTGTACATTGGCGTTGAACGAACATGATGCAAAGCTAATAGCCCCAAGCAGAAAGCAGAAAGAAGAAAGCAGAAAGCGCAGGTGTCTTTGCATTTATAACAATCATTTTACAGTCCCCCTAATTTCGAGAGGGATATAGTGTGAGGCCGGAAAATGTTTATTTCAGCCCGCCGATCATATTCTCAGGACGCACCCACTGGTCGAATTGCTCATTGGTCAGTAATCCCAGGCCGATAGCCGCTTCGCGCAGCGATTTGTTTTCCTTCAGCGCCGTTTTTGCAATTTTGGCCGCATTTTCGTAACCGATATGCGGGTTAAGCGCGGTAACCAGCATCAGCGAATTTTCTACATGCTTCTTAATACCGTCATAATTAGGCTCGATGCCAACGGCGCAATGGTCGTTGAAAGATACGCAGGCATCGCCTATCAGTCGTGCCGACTGCAGGAAATTAGAGGCCATCAGCGGTTTGAAAACATTCAGTTCGTAATGCCCGTTCGACCCGCCTACCGATACCGCAACATCATTACCCATCACCTGCGCAGCCACCATGGTAACGGCTTCATTTTGCGTAGGGTTAACTTTGCCCGGCATAATGGACGAGCCCGGCTCGTTGTCCGGGATATGGATCTCGCTGATACCCGAGCGTGGTCCCGAGGCCAGCATGCGGATGTCGTTGGCAATCTTCATTAGCGATACGGCGATCTGCTTTAATGCGCCATGACTTTCCACGATGGCGTCGTGGGCAGCCAGCGCTTCGAATTTGTTTTCGGCGGTGCGGAAAGGCAAGCCGGTAAATTTGGCTATGTATTCCGCTACCTTGAGATCATATCCTTTCGGCGTGTTGATGCCTGTACCTACGGCGGTTCCGCCTAAAGCGAGTTCAGAAAGGTGATCGAGCGTATTTCTCAGCGCTCTGATACCATGATCCAATTGCGATACATAACCCGAAAATTCCTGTCCCAAAGTAAGCGGCGTAGCGTCCATCAAATGGGTGCGACCGATCTTGACGACGTTTTTAAAAGCTTCTGATTTCGCCCTTAAGGTATCACGCAATTTTTCGATACCGGGAATGGTCACTTCAACTACCATTTTATAGGCGGCGATGTGCATCGCGGTCGGATAGGTATCGTTAGAAGATTGCGATTTATTTACATCGTCGTTCGGATGGATCAGCGTTTTGCCTTCTCCCAACTTATTGCCCAATAATACATGGGAACGGTTTGAGATCACCTCGTTGACGTTCATATTCGACTGCGTGCCCGAACCCGTCTGCCAGATCACCAGCGGAAATTCGCTGTCCAGCTTGCCATCCAGTATCTCATCGCAAACTTTGGCTATCAGGTCGCGCTTTTCTGCTGAAAGTACGCCCAGGTCGGCATTGGTATAGGCGGCGGCCTTTTTCAGGTAGGCAAAAGCGTTGATGATCTCCTTCGGCATGGAAGCCGGCGGGCCTATCCTGAAATTGTTGCGTGAACGTTCGGTTTGTGCGCCCCAGTATTTATCGGCGGGTACCAGTACCTCGCCCATGGTGTCGTGTTCGGTTCTGAAACTCATGGCATTTGTAGTCTATGTGCGGCGCAAATTTAGGTTTTTATATAATGCAGCGGGGAAAGAGTTACGAAGTTTCGAAAA
>JAFDZK010000470.1 GCA_018267005.1 Bacteroidota bacterium | reverse complement strand
TATATATCAGGCCCGTAATGTTCGCCACCGATCCGTTTTTAGGCGTGGCGCCTTCGGCTACCTATAAATATGTGGTGCTTACCTGCCCGGTTGGGCCCTATTTCTCAAAAACCCTGCGCGTAAAGATCGAAGATCAGTACACCCGCGCGGTTGAAGGCGGATTCGGTTACGCCAAAGCTGCCGGAAATTACGGCGGGGCCATGCTGCCGGCAAAAAAAGCCGTGGAAGAAGGTTTTGATCAACTGATCTGGACCGACGGTAAGGAACATGCTTATATTGAAGAAATGGGCTCGGCAAACGTAATGTTTGTGCTTGACGGTAAACTGATCACGCCTTCGCTGGATACCCGCACCATATTGGATGGTGTTACCCGCGATACGGTGATCGCTATCGCCCGCGACCAGGGCTACCCGGTTGAGGAACGCCGTGTATCTGTATCCGAGATAATTGAAGGAGCCAAAAACGGTAAGCTTGCCGATGCTTTCGGCGCCGGAACTGCAGCTACCATAGCGCCGGTCGGATCGATCAGCTATGAAGGCGAAGAATATTTCCTTAGCGACCCGAAAACCCGCGAATTTTCGCAGAAAGTATTGAATACATTGGATGCTATCCGCTATGGTAACGCCGAGGATAAGCACGGCTGGAATTATATCGCGTAAGCGCAGAGACCATAATTGCGTTTTCACGTTACAAGATATTAAAAGCGTCGGCAAGGCGCTTTTTTTGTTCAATTCATCCGTAAAGAAACGGTCGCACTTTTTCCGAAAACGATCTTTTGGTTAGGATCAGACGGTTCCGTGTTCCACAGGCATTCGCGTACGGTAAGGGTTTGGGCTTTCGGATTCAGCGAGATCAACTGAAATGATAACTGGGTTTCATCTTTTGACGAGTACTTACCCTTCATCGGCGAGTCGACCCTGAACGTATTCAGGTTGACATCGTTATCCGGCCCGTGGTAAACGTAAAATTCGTTCCAGTTGCTGTTGCCATGGAAATAGGCCCTAATGTTCGGGTGAGCTTTCAGGAATTTTACAAATCCCCTTTGCTCGGCAACGGTCGCGCCATCGTCTTTTGATGCGACGGTACCCTCTTTGTAATGCTCTTCAGCGAGGTTTTCGAACTTGTTTTCAACCGTCATGTTATAGGGCGGCACCGGGTTGGTAAAATGCTTTGACTCGCATTCGGGCTGATCGTGTGTAATGATGATCACCGGTGTTTTCGCTGATACCGTATCGAGGTCCTTTTGCATCCATATACGCTCTGCCGAATCGGCCCAAAGCGTAATAAATATAAAATGTATGCCTTTGATGCTGCGCGAATAGTTGATCTTATCCTTTTTGTAATCGTAATCAGGATTTGTCAGAGGGTTAGCCGGGTTAAGCATCAGGTTGTAAATGTTCACCATGGATGATGGATCGGTCGGCGGATCCATTTTTTTTGCGTAGCCGATCGCGTTGGAGATATCGTGGTTCCCGGGTACTATTAACAGTTTAACTGGCCGGCCGTCATGCCCTTTCAGTTGAAGCTGATGCATATAATGCTGTTCGAATTGCCCCCATGATACCGCGGCGCTTTGTACGGGCGGTTCCATGCGGTTGGCGATGTCTCCGCCTTCGACCAGGTAATCGACAGCCCCAATTTTCTGATTGGCGCCGTTGCCACCATCGTCGGGTAAAGTCAAACCCGGCAAGGCGTTAATTTGTGCCACCATAGCCTCGTTCACTTTATCGCCGGAAACAATGCTGTCGCCCCTGAATTTTGCCCGGGTAATGCCAAAGTGCGCATCCGAAGTAAAAATGATATGGACAATATCGCTTTGCGCGCTGCTTTGCTGAACGGTCAGAAGCGACAATACAGCTAAGGCTGAAAAAAACCAGGTTTTGCTCTTGTTCATGATCGGGTTATAAATTTATTTCCTCTTATAAAAGGACAGGGTTGCCAATTTGCCGGGATAACCTTTTATTTCGGTGTCGGTGTAATACCCTGATCCATCGGCAGCAAAGCCGATTCCTTCGCCCTGGGGCTCGTTATTGGCGTACGGCGCTACCTCGGGCTGCGACAGCAAACCCTGTGTGATGCTTGTTCCCGCAGGAAGTTTCCAGTACCAGATCAATTCGTTGGTTCGCATAAGGATTTCCGTTCCGTCCGGGGATATATCGCCGCCGGTCGCCTTGTCAAGATAAAGCTGGACTACCGGGCTCATCACCGTTGCGG
>JAFDZK010000046.1 GCA_018267005.1 Bacteroidota bacterium | reverse complement strand
TTCTCCTATACTGAAATAGCGGTAATGCAACGCAGAAAATAAAAAGGCCGAAACGAGTATGGGCAAAAAATCGTTCCTGAACATCAGCGATAGTCGTGTAAGGATGTACCCCCTGAAAATGAATTCCTCGGTAAACCCGGCTGTTGCCGCACTGAAGACCATTAGGAATGTATTTCCCTTCATTGCCATCGCCAGTTTTTTTACGGCGTCATAGTCCTCATGCCAGCCAAATACCGATGGTATTTTTGATATGATACTACATCCTATCGCCAACAGGTACAGCACAAACACCGATAAAATAAAGGCCCCGATTCCCAGCTTCTTTTCGTCCCACATCAATGGTTTTAGCTTTTCGGCGCGGTAAGCATAGATCGTCACAAAAAGCGCGTCGCCCCAATACAAGAACCTGGAATAAAACAGCTTGTCCGGGTAGCTCAAACCCGTTAGCCTTAGCAATTCGGTTAGCACCAGCGGCGCGATAACCGCAATCGCAATGCCGGTAAGCATAATACGGTTGGCAGGTTTCTCCTTAAGGTTCGGACTTTGCGAAGTCATCGTCAATAAATTCGGGCTGTTATTGCTGTTGGATGTAAAAATCGAATAGAAGGTTCAAATTGATTGGTAAGATAATAAAAAAGACTTACCCAACACTTGGAAACTTCATAACTCTGTCCCAAATTAGCAGCTCATAATATTGTCCGTGTGGATACCGCAACCCCGTCTGCTCTTTCACCGCGTAGAATGCGCATCGCCAACGCGGTGTTCTTTTTCATATCGGGTTTCGGCTACACCACCTGGACATCACGAATACCCTACCTGCAGCAGCAGTTGCATTTAAATAAAGCCGAGCTTGGCGCCGCCTTGTTCGCTTTGCCCATAGGTCTTTTTGTTACGATACCCATTACCAGCCGGCTGCTTACCCTATTCAGCAGCAACCGAATTATGCTCATCGGAGCGCTGGCGTTTAATGTGATGCTCACGCTGGTCGGTTTTTCCAACCTGTATTGGCAGTTCATCGTCATCCTATTCTTTTTCGGTTCGTCGCGAAACCTGCTCAACCTGGCCACCAATACGCAATCCGTCAGCGTACAGAAATTCTACGATAAAAGCATCATCACCACCTTCCATGGTATCTGGAGCTTGTCCGGGCTGGCCGGTGTATTTACTTCATGGATCATGACCTTCCTGGGAGTTGCCACCTGCTGGCATTTGCTCGCCGTCAGCACACTGCTATGCATTATGGGTTTCATCGCATTTCCTAATACGTTGCATCAAAAGCCCGAACCCAGGAAGGCCGAACCGGCTTTCTCATTCAAAAAGCGCATTTTGATATTGCAGGATAAAGACTTGTTTAAGTTCGCGCTGATCTGCTTTGCCACCATGGCCTGCGAGAACGTGATGTACGACTGGAGCGGCATCTATGTGCGCGAAGCAGTACATGCCAATGAGAAGATCGTAACCACAGGGCTTTTGGTATTTATGATCAGTGTGGCCGCTGGCCGTTTCATCGGCGACCGGATGACAGGCCGTTGGGGAATCAGGCGCCTGCTGGTAAACAGCAGCCTGCTCATCGTATCAGGATTTGTTATTGCTATAGCACTTCCGCATGTGGCAACCGCGCTCATCGGCTTTAGCCTCACAGGGCTGGGTGTGTCATGTATCGTTCCGCTGGTTTACACCATGGCAGGTAAATCTAAAACGCTGAGCGAAGGGCCGGCTATTGCTGCAGTTTCATCTATCGGCTACCTCGGGTTCCTGTTTGTACCGCCGTTCGTGGGTTTTGTGGCGCAAGCCGTAGATTTGCAACTGGCGTTTTCCATTATTGCTTTATTAGGCTTCCTTATTTTGTGGATGACAACGAGGATACGTGAGGGGGAATGATAGTGGTGAATAGTTAATGCTGAATCGACTTTTCACTATTGACCATTGACAACCAAGATTACTTCATCTTCAATTCGAAAGTACCGTCGGCTACAACTAAGGCCGAGTTCTTTTTGGTCAGGTACGTATGAAAAGTACCCTTGGCCAGCAGCGTATCCTGGTTGTACTTATCGAGTGTGATGGTTCCGAAATCCTTCGATACGACATTCCGGGTAAGCGTAAATTCCTGGTCGGCTTTATCGGCGGGCGTATGCAGCAGGAACTGGCAGCCGGCTACACTGCTTTGCGTTTCGGCTATCGGCGATCCCGGCGAGCTGATACCAAAGCTAATGGTATGCGCCTTGTTAATGGCGGTAAGACCGAAATAGGCTTCACCATCAATATTAATATTTACGAAAGCAATGGAATCCCGTGTTGCGTCAAACGTATAAGTGGTGTCGGGCAGTTTCACTTTTAATGTGCCTTTACCGGCTAAGTAATTACCCGGCGCCGACACCAGGCTGAGTTTCTGCGCACTGTCGGCCTGCATCTGTGCAAGGGCGTCGGGTTTACCCACGCTATCGTCCTTCTGGCACGAGGAAAACGCGGCCACAACGACAAAAACGAACGACAATAAGCGAAAAGGCAACCTCAGCATATCCTCAACGGCAAAATGTTAATAAATATATAAAAAAAATACGTTTTAGCAAAGGTTTTGGTTGGTCGGTATCAAAATTTAACATAAATTAACTTTTGTGTACCCGGTAGTTTTACTGCACGTCAAAACAGGTCGCCGACATTTACAAAAAGACCCCTGGAACCTTGTGTGCCAAAGCCGTAGTCAAGGCAAATATTCGTGTTTGATGCCTTGTTGAGCTTAAGTCGTAACCCCGGCCCATAGCCGGGCTGTATGGCCTGCAGTTTGGTTCCCGGTGCGGCTGAAAAGGATTGCGCATTCACAAAAAACACACCGCCCACCAGGCCGTTGGAACTGATGCGGTAGCGGTATTCCGCTTCGCCGTAAACCATTTGTGCTCCCCGGAACCGGCCTTGTATATAACCCCTGCCGGCGTTCGTGTTAGCATCCCATAAAGTCGAAGGCAAGTCGAGGTATGGCGGGCGGCCGCTCAGCGTCAGCCAGTCGTACGACCAAAGAGCAAGCACGTTAGCGGAGTTTACCGGAAATTTAAAATATTTGCGCACATCGAGCACTGCCGAGCTCCAGTTAGCGGTACTGCCCAGGGAAGTAAGATTATTGCGAAACTGGAACATCGCGTAAAAACCCTTCGAAGCGCTGATCGGAACATCGCGGCTGTCAAAAACGCTGCTGAACGTCAACCCCGAAGAAACTGTATGTGTAGCAGTACCATAATTTACAAAGCCAGGCAATATGCCTGTTCCGGATGCGGGATGCGAAATATTCCAGTGGTTATCGATAACGAAACCGGAGCCCAGATAGAACTGACCTGTGACATGCCTTAACACCGTTCCTGAAAAACGGATATAATCATAATCCATCGGGTTCTGGTTACCAATATACGTGCTGCTGCCCAGGCCGTAAGTGCTTTGCGGGTAACTGTAAAAACGCATATCGCCGATAAAATCGTAATTGTTATTCTTATTCCATATGTTCCAAAGGATGGGCAAGGTAAATTGCCCGTTCTGTGTGTACGCCGTACTGTAGTTAATGACGGATATCCGGGCCTGCGGCGCGGTCCGGAACGCGACATTACCCGACACCAGCACGGCCATACGCGATTGCAGCGCATAGCCCGCCGCAGGCATTACCGACCACACAGGCTTTACGCCTACCGAATCGCTCTTGCGGGAATATGGCCCAAGGCGAAACATCGTATGCATCATATCCATCAGATCCTTTTGGGTTACACTGTCCGCCGGCATCGCGAGGGATCGATCATGAGGGTCGCCCCTATTCAACGCATAATTGGCAACAGGTAATAATAACCCCGAAATAATTAAGAAAAGGTGCCCGATGCGTAACATAAAATGTTGATATACAATCTATTTTACGTTGACATGACATGGTTTGTTTCGTAGTAAAGCGCTGATTTTCAGGTGTTTTTTCAACAATTAAGTAGCGTTCAAAAAATGCTGAAAAACAGTGGCTTATATTCAGAACAACTCGCCGACATTGACCAGGAGACCGCGCGAGCCCTGGGTTCCGAAACCATAATCGATGCTGACATTTGTCCGCGAAACCTTATTCAGCTTTATCCGCAACCCGGGTCCGTATGCCGGCTGAATAGATTGCAGCCGTGTGCCCGGCTGAGCAGAAAGGGTTTCCGCATTAACAAATACTACGCCGCCGATAAGGCCATCCCGGCTGATCCGGTAGCGGTATTCCGCTTCGCCGTAAATCATCTGCGCTCCCCTGAAACGGCCCTGTATGTAACCGCGGCCTGCATTGGTGCTGGGGTCCCACAACGTGGCAGGCAAATCGAGGTAAGGAGGTTTACCGCTCAGGGTTAGCCAATTATAGGACCAAAATGCCAATACATTATTTGAAGTTGCCGGCAGGCGTATGTATTTTCTTACATCCAGTATCAATGAGTTCCAGGCAGACGTACTGCCAAGTTGTTTCAGATTCTGCCTGAACTCATACGCTGCGTAAAATCCTTTATAGGCATTTATGGGTGAATCCCGGGTGTCGATCAACCCGTTTAGCGTAAAGCCCGACGATGTGGTATGTTTTTGGGGATCGTAGTTAAAATAATCGGATGCCGCTTTGTTTTGAATTTGCTGCGGCTCGATATCCGCGTGATAATCGATAATATAACCTCC
This sequence comes from Bacteroidota bacterium, assembly GCA_018267005.1. GTDB lineage: Bacteria > Bacteroidota > Bacteroidia > Sphingobacteriales > Sphingobacteriaceae > Mucilaginibacter. The sequence continues at coordinate 15,383 of JAFDZK010000046.1, read as the reverse complement.
ACCTAAATAGAAGTTACCCGATATCTTCCGTAATGCAATCTCTGAAAAATGCGCAAAATCAAACTCCATAGGCTCGCTGACATTTAAGTCCGAACTACTTCCTAATCCATAAGTGCTTTGCGAATATTTAAAAAGGCGCGCCACGCCTACAAAATCATAGTTATTATCGCGGCTCCATATACTCGATAGTATGGCCAGCGTAATCTGGTTGTTTTGAGTATAGGCAAGGTTGGAGGCGATCGTCGAGACATTAGAATGCGGCGCTGTACGGAATGCCATATTACCGGCCAGTAATACAGCCAGGCGCGTTTGTAAGGAATATCCTAAAGCCGGTACTACGGAGGTGTTTGGCTTCAGACCAACGGTATCATTCTCCGCATTCCTGACCTTAGTATAAAACAAAGCTTTAATGAGATCTCCGGCGTCCTTCTGCCCCACAGTGTCTTTTAAAATTGGCTGTTTTCGGTTTTGGGCGGACAACGTCCCGGCGGTTGACAAGGTCAGCAGGATCAGCAGTAAGATTCTCGCGAAATTGCGTGTCATAGGGGCTGTGCTGATCGGGTTCTGCGAATTTTTCTTCTTCGACCTATTGGAGCGAAAAAGGTTTAACGAAATTACCCGCGTATTGTTATCAAATTAATATGCAGCCAGCTATTACTTCAATATCATAATATTGTTACAATTATTTCGACATTTATTATATTCAGGTTCAAAACTATAAGTATAAACCCTTCTTCATGAGAAAACAGTTTTTGATGCTGATTATTGCTACGCTGTGCATATTTGCACCCTTTATATCGTTGCCGCAGAATATGAGCAAAACCGAAAGCACCGACCGCAAGTGGTGGAAAGAAGCGATAGTTTACCAGATATATCCCCGAAGCTTTAAAGATGATAACGGCGATGGCATTGGTGACCTGAAGGGCATCATTTCCAAACTGGATTATATAAAAAGTCTTGGAGTAACCGCGGTTTGGCTCAATCCGATATATACTTCACCCAATGATGATAACGGATATGACGTAAGCGATTATCGCAACATCATGAAGGATTTTGGGACGATGGACGATTTTGACGCTTTATTGAAAGGTTTGCACGAGCGCGGCATAAGGCTGGTGATGGACATGGTAGTAAATCATAGCAGCGATGAGCACGAATGGTTTAAGCAAAGCCGCAGCTCAAGAAACAGCCCGTACCGTAATTACTATCATTGGTGGAATGCTGAGCGTGGCACGCCGCCACCGCGATACAGCCTGTTCGATGTAAATCATGATGCGTGGCGGTACGACTCACTCACCAATGCTTACTACCTGCATTACTTTTCGCGCAAGCAGCCCGACCTGAACTGGGAAAATCCGAAAGTAAGGCAGGAAGTATTCGACATCATGAAGTTCTGGGCTGACAAAGGCATTGACGGCTTCCGCCTGGATGCATTCCAGTTTGCGGCAAAGGACACCACCTGGCCGGTTTTTCCCAAAGGGTACGAGAAGAATTTCACCAAATACTACGCCATCGGTCCGCACCTGCACGACTACCTGAAAGAGATGTACAACGAGGTATTCAGCAAATACGATGTGATGAGCGTGGCAGAAGGCGCCGGTAACTCATTCCGGGACGCGCACGACCTGGTAGATGCCGACCGCAAGGAGTTGAATATGGCGTATGCTTTCGACGCTGTCGATGTCGCCAAGCCCGATGGCTACAGCCTGGTACATTTAAAAGAGGTATTCACCAAATGGGATAATGAGTTTGCAAAAAAAGGTTGGTTGTCCATCTTCCTGGCCAACCACGACCAGGCGCGGATGGTAACACGCTTTGGCAATGACAACCCGCAGTACCGCGAGATCTCGTCAAAAATGCTTACGACATTTATCATGACCATGCGCGGAACGCCTTTCTATTACAATGGCGACGAACTGGGCATGAATAATCCCGGTTTTAAAAGCATCCGGGATTACCGGGATATGGCCACGCTAAACGAGTACCGGCACCAGGAAAATATCGGCGCGGATATGCGCGCTTACCTGGAACGGATAGCGTTTGAATGTCGTGACAACGGGCGTACACCGTTTCAATGGAACGGTACTGCCAACGCCGGTTTCAGCACAAGCAAACCCTGGATAAATGTTAACCCCAATTACAAAACCGTTAACGCCGCGGTGCAGGAAAAAGACCCCAATTCGGTACTTAATTATTTCAGGTCGGTTGTAAAACTGCGGAAAGACAATCCTGTGCTGGTTTATGGCAAATACACTTTGCTGGATAAGCAAAACCCCGATGTGTATGCTTATACCCGGGTTCTTGGCCCTAAGAGATTGCTGATCCTGCTCAATTTCCACGGCCACAATGCCAAAGCAATTACCGGCATTAACATGGATAAAGCGAAAGTACTGCTGGGCAATTATGCGCGGCCCTCAACAAACGGCGAGTTGAGACCTTACGAAGCGGTCGTATATGAGTTGTGAAGTTTAGGAGTTAAAACACTTCTCCCACGGTCAGAAACAAGCCATTCGAGCCTTGCCGGCCAAAGCCGTAATCGATATCCAGGTTGGTATCCGATACCTTGCTTAGCTTGATACGCAGCCCGGGCCCGTATCCCGGCTGCACCGTTTCCAGCTTGCTTCCCGGTGCGGCCGAGAACGATTCGCCGTTTAGAAAAACAACGCCGCCGATCAGCCCGTTACGCGTAATTCTGAAACGGTACTCGGCTTCAGCATATACCATCTGCGCTCCCCTGAAACGACTTTGGATGTATCCCCGGCCGGTGGTAGAATAAGTGTCCCATGAGGTGCTTGGCAGGTCGAGGTAAGGGGGCCGGCCGCCGAGCACCAGCCAGTCGTACGACCAAAAAGCGATCACATTTTTTGAATTCGCGGGGAACCTGTAATATTTCCGCAAATCTATGACGATCGATTGCCAGTTGCTGTTGCTGCCCAGGAACTGAATATAATTATAATACTGGATGGCGCCGTAAAAACCTTTCGATGCGTTAACAGAATTGTCGCGGCTGTCAAAAAGCATATTCAGGCTTAAACCCGACGACGCTGTCCGGTCGGCCGTTCCATACGCATAATAATCTGAAGCCGCGCCGTCGAGCGGGGATAAGGAGGATATATCCCAATGTTTTTCCAGCTTATAACCCGCACCCAGGAAAAAATTACCCGCTATACGTTTCAGCACGACCTCCGAAACGCGAAGCAGATCGTACCGCATGGGCTGTTCATTGGCTATGTTCGAATTACTTCCAAGCCCATAAGTACTTTGAGGGTATACATAAAAGCGCGTGTCACCGGTAAACAAATATCCGTTATCTGCGGTCCAGATGTTTGAAACAATAGGCAGCGTAAATTGCCTGCGCTGGGTAAAGCCCATACTGGTGGTAATAGCCGATATCTTTGAACCGGGCGACGAGCGAAAAACAATATTACCAGAGACAGTGACCGCTGCTTCCGACTGAAGGGAGTAGCCGGCAGCCGGCACAAATGACACGATGGGCTTACGGCCTACTGTATCGGTTTTAACAGGTTTATAATTTTTAGTAAATACCGACTTCAGCACATCGTTCAAATCCTTTTGCTCGGCCGTATCTTGTCTTATTTGGGTAATAGTATCTTTTATTTTGGCAGGATATCTTGTTATGGGTATCAGCTTTTTATCCTGGGCATGTAAGCGTGCTGCAAAAGACAGCGATACGAGAAACACGAATACAGCGAGAAGGCGCTTCATTTAAAGATTATAACAGGATGCTTAAAGGGGTTCATTGCAATAATAAGCTTTCTATTTTAATATACTCATAACTTCGGCGACAGTTTTGTTTGCGAACCTTGAGCAATCTTCTCTTTAAAATGCCGAATAGGATGCAGGCTCGGGTGCCAGGTGCCCCGTAACCAACGCCGCTATTTCGGGTATCACGGCTATCTCCGTTTCATAATGCGCCCTGGAATAGGCGTCCAGCGCATTGGCCTTTTGCTGAACCCATGTGCCATCAGCAGGTGTGTTTTTATCTGCCCGGTCCAGTGCATCCAGACCTATCGCAGCGGCAGCAGCAAGATTTTTGGAATGGTCCTGTACTTCCATCAGCCGTTTGTTACCCGCAAACAAAGGCTGCATGCCGGCATCATTTTGTTGCCAGGCAGTTAGGTATGCCCTGATGCTGTTTTCGGCAGTCTTATCGCGATTTTGCAGGTATGCTTTTACCAGTGTCCTGAATTTTCGTTTCGTATCCGAGTCGACAGACACGATATCCGACACCGACGTCAGCGGCGTGGTTTGGTACGAGGCCGATGGCGCTTTCATCATGCCGGCCACCAATTTACGGTAACCGCGCACCGGGGTGAGCACATCGGTCAATGTTTTCAGGTAAGTGGTCGGTTCGCCATTCGTCAATCGCCTTAACGCCCGTTCATAATTGCTAACGTTGAATAGGCCCTGCTGGTCGAGTTGATAACTCAGGGCTGACAGCCGCCGGTACATGTCGTCCACATCGTTTACTGAGGCCGGCGACCATAAACGTTCGGCAATGGCGCCCGCTCGCGGCCATATACGTCCGTCTATATTTTCGTTGTCGGCCAGTTCGGTCCACTGGGCCGCTTCACCACCCAAAATATTGAGGTTTTTGGCGCTGTCGAGCACAGCATTATTGTAGTGGATATAAGCCGGCATAAACACATCTAAGTAAAATCCAACCGAGATCAGTGTTCGATAACCGTGCGATGCGAAATCGTTAGGGGTACCGTGGGATTTGATCACCTCGCCCATTCCTTCAGGGATCCATTTGTGCACAATGGCATCCTTCGGCAGCTTGTCGTTATATATTTCTTCCCAGCCTATCATTTGCCGGTGGTGTTTTTTTAAAATATCGTGCACCCGGCTCACAAAATAGCGCTGCAGGTCGTCGGTGCTCTGCATCTGGTGACTATGCATCCAGGCCATGATCGTTGGGTTCAGCTTCCACGCCATGCCGTTATTCTCGTCCGCGCCGATATGGACATAAGCCGATGGAAATATTTGTGTCATTTCGCCGATGAACTTATCCAGGAAGGCGTAAACCTTTTCATTGGTCGCGTCGAAGGTTGGGGCTTCCATATTGGCCACAATATCCGCTATGCCGTTGCCTTTCGGACGGTTCGGATCGGGATGCTCATTCTGCCATTGCATACGCGGGCCCGGCCGGTACGGCCCCGGCTGGCTGGCCAGTTCGGGATAGCCGGCAAGCCAGCTTTGCGAATGGCCGGGCATATCAAACTCCGGTACGATCATGATGCCGCGTTCGGCAGCGTATTGCACCAATTCCTTCGCCTGCACCTGGGTGTAGTAATCGCCGTTGGATCCTTTTTGCTGCAGCAATGGAAATATCTTCGATTCTACCCTGAAGCCCTCGTCGTCAGTCAGGTGCCAGTGCAGCACGTTCATTTTTACCGCGGCCATCGCGTCGATGTTTCGTTTCATTTCCCCGAACGAAATAAAATGCCGTGCCACATCGATCATCAGTCCGCGCCATTTAAAACGCGGTGCATCGTCGATAGCAACACAGGGGAAATAATAACCCTGGTCATCATGACTGCAGAGTTGTACGAGCGTTTGCAGGCCGTGCAAAGCTCCGATGGTATTTGGGGCGGAGAGCCTGATGCCGTTTTCATCTACTTTCAAACTGTAACTTTCGTCCACGCCAAGCGCGAATTCCGCCTTTGCACCCGCCGAAACGGTTAATACGGCCTTCGACAAGGTGTCGGCGGGTGTAATATATTGCTGACCGAACACTAACCCGGTTTTACGATTTAATACCTGGTAAGCCCGGTTTATCGCTTTATACAAAATGGTGTCATCGGGGCGGCCCGGAACTCTTACCGTAAACTTATTGGTCAGGCGTAATTTTGCCGTATTCAATATCAATTGCTTCGGCATGGGCATCAGGTTCAGCTTTTCCTGCGCACCCGAAATCAGATAGCTTAAAAACAGGATCTGTAAGAAAATAACCTTCTTCATTATTTTATTCATTATGATGTGGATTGTTGTCGATTTCTTTAATTCCTTTTTCAGTACACATGCCGCGGATATAGGTTTCGACCAGGTTTTTAAACAGCGGGTAAGGGCTGTCCTTATAAGTCCGGTACTCTTCGCCGCGGGTAATGGATGTATATAACGTGACTATGCCCTTCAGCGCAAGCTGGGGATCGAGGTATTTCAGGAAGTAGCCTTCCTTAATCCCCTTTTCAACCAGGGGCACCAGCAGCGTTCCATAATTATTGCTGGCATTGCTGATTGCTTTGTTCTGTAGCTCTGGATAATAATAGTTCAGGTCGTGAAAGAACTTGCGGCTCATACCGTAATCCTTACCGAGCGAACCCCTGAACAACACCAGCAGTTTATTCACTGGATTATCGCTGCTGCTTATAATCCCGCTGAACTCGTTGTAATAACCGTCGTACAAAACATGCAGGCATTCTGTAAGCAACGCTTCTTTGCTGTCAAAATATTTGTAAACTGTTTTGGTTGATATGCCCAGTGGTTCTACCAGCTTTTTGATGGTCATGCTGCGGATGCCGTTTTGCAGGAAGCGTTGGAGCGACACCTCGATGATCCGGTCTTTTATTTCGTCAGGCATGGAAAATTATTCGTGTGAAATATTTTCCAAAAATATAGGAAAATATGAATAAAAAAATATTTTCCTATATATCATTTTATAAACCCCATAACTGATAATTACATATTATCAATTAAATAATAGATAATTTGCAATTATCAACTATTTTATCTATAAATTTACCTCATGAAATACCTAGTAATAACCGGTGATGTGATCAATTATTCGAAACTGGGCGAAAATAGCAGGGACCGGCTGATGGATGAAACAGCCCGGTTGATTAGCTCCTGGGTCGATAAACCCTCTTACGCGGCTGTCTTCCGCGCCGACAGCTTCCAACTTATGTTTAAGGATATAGGTGAAGGCATGAAACGGAGTATCCAGTTGCGGTGCTGGTTTAAAAAGGTAAAAACCGGAAGCGACCTGCAGCTTGACGCCAAGTTAGCGATTGGGTGGGGCGCCGTGGCCAGGATAGGAAACTCGGTGCTTAACTCCGATGGGCCCGCTTTCCACTTGTCCGGAAGAAACTTTGACGATATGAAGGACAGCACCGAACGGTTTCGGGTAGTTAGCGGCGACGATCAAAAAGACAAACAGATACAGGTTATTATCGGCCTGGTCGATATTTTTATTAGCGAATGGACATCCGCCCAGGCCGAAGTAGTCTTTATGACGCTGCAAGGAAAAAAGCAGCAGGATATTGCCGCCGAACTCGGTATAGCACAATCGGCCGTAAGTAACCGGCTAAAACTTTCGCGTTGGGATAAGATTAATGAAACCATGAATTATATTGCATCTTTATTAGAGGAATAATGCATATCGACCTGTTATTTCGTTTGATCACCGCCCACCTGCTGACTGATTTTGTGCTGCAGCCCGGCACGTGGGTGACCGAGAAAAAACGGCAAAAACACCGCTCAGGAAAGTTATACCTGCACGTTGTACTTACGGCTGTTATGGCTTACCTGTTTTCAGGCCTTTGGTCCAACTGGTGGCTGCCGGTTGTTATCCTGCTTACGCACTTCCTTATCGATCTCTGGAAACTGAACCGCCCCGAAAACCTGTTTTATTTTACGCTCGACCAGCTTTTGCATTTGGTTGTTATCATTGCCATCTGGCTTTCGCTTTATTACGACTTTAGCGGCCTCGGCCAGGTTATTCGAAGTATTTTTACCGACAGCAAAGTTTGGGTGATACTCGCCGCATACCTGGTTGTTACTTATCCCCTTGGGATCGTTATCGGCATAGCGACCAAAAAGTGGCGCGAAGCCGCCGAAGTGAGTAAAGAAGGCCTGGCTAAAGCGGGAATATTGATCGGTATTTTTGAACGCCTGCTGATCCTGACCTTTATCCTGAGCAGCCAGTTTGCCGCCGTAGGTTTTCTCATAACCGCAAAGTCTATACTCCGCTTCAGCGACAAAGAAAATACTCAGAAAAAAACCGAATACGTGCTGATAGGCACGCTGATGAGCTTCGCCGCCTCTGTATTGGTGGGCATGCTCGTTAAGCCCCTGATCGCTTAGCTTAGTCAAGCACCGACATCGTCAGCGCTATCATGTCGTCAAAAAAAGCCTTGTCACTTACCGCCCTCGCGGTAACGCGCATGCCCTTAACGTTATTGAATATAAAATCGGCCAGCGTTTTCGCATCGCTTTTATTTGCTATTTCACCGTTGTCCTGCCCCTTTCTTATCAGCTCAAAAAGAAATTTCTCCATTTGGCCGTCATTCTGGCATAGCATCTTGTTCACTTCAGCGTCGTGCGGCGCTACCTCGACCGCCGCGTTAACCAAAAAGCAGCCTTTTTGCTCTTTATCGCCTACCAGCTCCTTTATAGTGTATTCCAGCATCCGGCGTATAGCTTCCTTTGCACCGGACGCTTTATCGATGATTGTATTTAGTTTCTGCTGTGCGGATTCGCGGTATCGCTCGAGCGCCCGCATAAAAAGGGCATGCTTGTCGCCGTAGGTATCATACAGGCTCGACCGGCTGATGCCTAATTCGTCCACAAGCTCCTGCATGGACGTGGCATTGTAACCCTTCAGCCAGAAAAGGTTCATTGCCTTTTGCAGCACTTCGTCTTCATCAAAATCTTTGGTTCTTGCCATAGCAAAAAAGCCTTGCCTTCAAAAGACAAAGCTATTGATTTATTAGCGAAAACTAAGGTCAGCGTCGATCACCAATAACCGCCCCTAACCCCTGACCAACCGGCCTCTAATTACTAATTATCTCATCCCGCCGCCGGCCAGCAAGGTTTCGCCGGTCAGCCAGCGCGAATCGTCGGATGCCAGGAACACAGCCAGCGGAGCTATATCGCCAGGCTGACCGATACGGCCCAGCGGCGTGGTCTGCTCGGCATTTTTCTGGAATTCGCTGCCGATAAAGCCGGCTGCATGCGTGCCTTCGGTTTCCACAATACCCGGATTGATGGAATTTACGCGGATCTTCCTTGCGCCAAGCTCTTTGGAAAGCACCTGGGTAATCGCATCGACCGCGCCCTTGGTTGCGGTATAGATCGAGCTGCCGGGCGGAGTAATACGGCTTACCACAGAACCAATATTGATAACGCTGCCGCCGTTCTCACCAAAATTCTTTACCGCTTCGCGTGTCGACAGTAACACGCCCAGCACGTTGGTATTGAACTGACGATGAAACTCGTCCTCAGTAATTTCTTCGATACCGGTAAATTTGTATACTCCTGCATTGTTGACCAGGATGTCGATGGCGCCGAAGGTATTCTTTGCTTCCGCAAATAACCGTTCAACGTCTGCCGGTTTGGATACATCGCCTTGTACAGCTACAGCTTTACCGCCATTCGCTTCGATCTCGGCTACTACCTTTTCCGCGCCTTCCTTCGAGGAGGTATAATTCACTACTACCAATGCGCCTTCTGCTGCAAGGTCTTTGGCTATGCCTGCGCCGATCCCTTTTGAGGCGCCGGTTACTACGGCTACTTTGTTTGCTAATTTTTTCATGTCCTGAGTTTTTATTTTTGGAACGATTGTTCCGCAAATGTATATCTATATGGAACGATTGTTCCATAAATTTTTAAAGATTGATTTACAATGACAATCGATTTTTCTTGAAGAAAAATTTGGATTAGGCTAAAATATTTAGTATCTTTGATTATTCCTTTATGCCAATCGGCACAACAATCATAAATGAAGCGGAAGTACAAATTGTTCGATTCAGTGGTAAAACTGAATCAACTCGTCGATCAGTATTTTGAATACATAAAAGGTGAATATCAGCCTGCTGTTAAACAACCTAAATTGGGCAAAACCAAATCCGAAGCCGGGAGCGAAAGGATTTGCATCCGCGAGCCGGAAGCTCCTACGCTGGCAGGAATGATCCTGTATCTCGGCTTCAATAGCCGCGAAGAGTTTGAAAGCTGTGCAGCGGCCGGCCGTTATCGCGGCCCGCTTAACAGGGCGAAATTGCGGATAGAAGCAATATTTGAACAGAGCCTGCATGGGCATTCGGGCGGCGCCATATACGCCTTGAAATCCATGGGTTATATGGAAAGCATGGATAAAACGGAGAAAGAAGCAGCCGACAGGCCGGTTCTCAAAGTTGAAGTGATGCAATCTGGGCCCGGGACTGCGGCAAATGAAAAAGAGGTGGTATTATAAACGGCGCTTTTCACCGTACTTAGCAACGTCCGATATTTTTCCGGCTTATTTGGTATAGTAATAATCGTTCTCGGTCTTATAGGTTTGGGACACGCTGCCGGCCGTATATGTGTAAACATATTCGGCATGAAGGTTTAGCTTTGATGAGGTTAACTGCACAATTTTTATGCTATTGGAAACCGGAGTTATTACGGGCACGGAACCGCCGGAACCGAAAACCAGGCTATTGCCACCCATGCTGAACCCCGCTATCGGGGCTGAAATGCTGAACACCGATCCGGCGAATGCGTAAGTGCCATGACTATCGTCCGACGCGTTAATAACGCCGCCGCTTAAGTTGCCTGAATTACCGGAAGCGTACATGCTTGAGCTGCTAAAGGTACCATCGTTATTAAATTGAATAGAAGCCAGGCTGAATTGCGTTGCATTCAGTACCGTATCGACTTTCTCGACACCATCTGCATATTGCACGAATTCCTGTTTTTGCAGCGTCCATCTGCCGACGATCAGGTTTTGCGCGTTATTCGGAACAGGCAGGTAATTGCCGCTACTTTTGCAGGCCATAAAGCCGCAGGCCGCGAAAACGGCGAATGATAAACGATAAAGGTTGCGCATAAAGCTTTTGCCTTAATTACGTAAAGTTAAACTAAATATTACACATCCTATTCAAATAATGACGGGTTTTAATGCATCGGTGCTATTTCTCGAAAACTATTATGCGCGCGAACACGTGGTTATAAACCAGGGAGGAACCAGCTCGGGTAAAACTTACAGCATACTGCAGGCGCTTTTTTGTATAGCTTGCGAACAGGAAAAACTTGTAATAACCGTAGCCGGCCAGGACATTCCGAACCTAAAGGCGGGCGCATTGCGCGATGCGCTTAATATCTGGAGCAGCCCCGGGCAATTGCTGGCCACGTTCAGCACCTATAATAAATCAGATCTCCATTTTGAATTTGCCAACCGCTCCGTTATCGAGTTTAAAAGTTATGATGATGCGCAGGATGCGAAGTCGGGCAAACGCGATTACCTTTTTGTAAACGAGGCCAACGGCATTAGCTGGGACATTTACAGTGAGTTAGCGCTGCGCACAAAAAAGCGAATCTATATCGACTACAACCCGAACACAGCCTTTTGGGTGCATGATAAACTGATTGGCCAACCGGGCGTGCAGCTTATTATTTCCGACCACCGCCATAATCCCTTCCTGGAAAAGAAGATGCGTGACAAAATTGAAAGCCTGAAGCTTGAAGACACTGAACGATGGAAGGTTTACGCGCGCGGTTTAACGGGCAAGGTAAGCGGCCTGGTGCTGGACAACTGGCGGCTGTGCGACTCCATACCGCCGGGTGCCCGGCTGATAGCTGCGGGGCTTGATTTCGGGTTCACCAATGACGAAACGGGCTGTGTGGCCGTTTACAAACAGGATGGTGAATTGTGGATTGAAGAACTGCTGTACCAGGCTGGCCTGACGAACCCCGACATATCTGCCAGGTTGAATGAAGCAGGACTCAGCAAAAAAACCGAAATCGTCGCTGATAGCGCCGAACCGAAATCGATCGAAGAACTGCGCCGTTTGGGCTGGCGCATTGTCCCGGCCAGGAAAGGCGCCGACAGTGTGCAATTGTCGATCGATATTTTGAAAAGGTACAAGCTCAATGTAACACGAAGCAGCGTGAATTTACGCAATGAACTAAGTCGCTATAAATGGAAAAAAAACCGCTCGGGACGTGTACTGAACGAACCGTCTGACAGTTGGAACCATTTGATCGACCCGCTGCGATATGTCGCCTTAAATAAATTAAAGATCAACGACTTACGCCAACCTGTTTCAAGATTGCCATACACCCCAAAAAACAATTACAAACCGCTATCAGAGCTCTTGACCCAATGATAGAAAAGACGCTGAAAACTACGCATGGAAAGCTCAGAGTGAGCATTCCCGGCAACCTAAACGAGATGACGCTGGGCCAGCTAATGGCCCTGCAGGAAAAAGAGCAATTAGATGACCTGGATACCATAAGCATCCTTTCCAATATTCCCAGGGACGAACTTGGCTGCGTACGCAACTTCGACGATTTCGGGATCTTCGGCGAGCACGTAAAATCGCTGGCAAACCAGATATATAATTTGCACCAAAACGATATGGTGCCGGGTAAAGTAACCTTCACGCTTGAAAAACGAAGCGTAAAGGTTAATGTCATCAGAAATCTTTCCGTCGAGCCTGCCGGGGCCTTCCTGGCCGCCCGGGATATTATCGCTAACGAGATCAACGAACATGTCAAACAACATGGTGAAGAAAATTTTCAGCCGTCGCTCAAAGCATGCTGCCATGTGCTGGCGCATTATTTCTTTTGCCGTGTAACCGGCAAAAAATACGATGAGTACGAAGCCGAAGAATTTTGTGAAGAAGTAAAAAAGCTACGGGTCACGGAGGCACTGCCCATCGCCCGGCATTTTTTTACCTGTTATCCCAACTTATCGAGGCAGAGGACAGGCTTCTTGCAAACACTCCGGCAGTATTGGAGAAAAAGGCAGGTATCCAGGCTTTTGCGAAATTTAAATACATAAATACCGTTAATGCGCTGGCCGGCGGCGATGTGACCAAATGGGCGGAAATACTCGCCCTACCCTACGACCGCATGCTGACCAAGCTGCTGCTTAACAAAACTGAAGCTGACTACCAGCGCAGGTATTCAGAACTGCTGAATGCGCAACGTTAACGAGCCGATGATCAAACCGAACTCTAATCCCTGATTAACCAATTTCTAACCCATGCCAATACGCAACCAGATCGAGGCGATCACGCAGTCGCTTTCGGAGCAACCCAATTTTCTTTACGGCACTGCCAACGAGCTCAATTTACTTGCCGACGATGCAAATTTTCCAATCGTGTTCATGTACCCCCTGCAGCCGATCGATGTATCGCCGCAGGTAAACGGCTCGGTGGACAATACGTTTTCCGTTGCCGTTCTGCAGCGCCGGGTGGACGAAATAAAAAGCTCAAAGTTCAAAGACTAAAGCCGAAAGCTACCCGGCCTTAATCTTTCGGACTTACGCGGACTCTCCGACTTCCCGACTAAAAAATTCACCTTCACTATTCACCATTCACTATTAAACCTTATGAGTTTACAATCCTTTTTATCAAAAATCTGGGCCGAGATCAAAGCCCTGTTCGAGGGAATACCCTCGGATTTGAAAACCGCCATACATATCGGCGTACTTGTTACAGAAAACATCAAGAACTTTGTCGATTCACCCGCAGCAGATGTTCTGACGGCCATAATCCCCGGCGACATCGACGACGAAATTAAAAACTGGCTCCGCGCAAAGCTTCCTCAAATCCTGACCGAACTAAAACTTGCGGATAGCTGTTCGTCGTTAACCGATCCGGATGCGATAACGGCCTGCGCCATCAAAGTGCTGCAGGGACTCGACGGCGATGTCCGGAGCGCTTTTCTGCACAACCTATCTGTGTTAGTGGCCCGTGTTGCGGCCGACGGTAAGCTAACCTGGAGCGACGGAGTTTACCTGCTTCAATGGTACTACGATCATGAATACCAACCTGTTAGGCAATAAACCAAAGGAGGAAAGTGCCCGGGACGAGATTCGAACTCGTACAACCTTACGGATGCCACCCCCTCAAGATGGTGCGTCTACCAATTTCGCCACCCGGGCCTTTTAAAAAGATATGAGACGTGAGATTTTAGATATGAGACAAATTACAATCTCACGTCTCACATCTCATATCTAAAAGATGGGTGCCCGGAGAGAGACTCGAACTCTCAAGAGACAATTCTCAACGGCTTCTGAGACCGCAACGTTTACCAATTTCGCCATCCGGGCAAATGAGGCTGCAAATATAATCGTTTAAAGTATTCGGCGTAAATAAATATTAAAATTGCCTTTTTGCATAAACGGAGGCAAAAGTTAACTTCGTGTAACCAAGTTAGGAGTGTAATGAAAAAAAGCTGCTTAATTACTTTAGTACTCACCCTCTTCGCTTTCAGCGCCTTCGCCCAAAACGCCGATGCCATCCTGGGCAGTTGGGCCAACCCCAGCGGCGAGGACCATATCCTGATCTATAGGCGCGGAAACAAATATTTTGGCAAGCTTGACTGGATAAAATTCCCGAATGATGAAACCGGCAGGCCTAAAACGGACAAGAACAACCCGGATGAAAAATTGCGTTCACGTCCGGAATGGGGGCTCGAACTTCTGAAAGACTTTACTTATGATGGCGACAATGTATACGACGATGGTACGATATACGATCCCAAAAACGGCAAAACCTATAGCTGCAAGATGACGCTGGAAGGCAATACGCTGAGGATAAGGGGATACATCGGCATATCGCTGTTCGGCCGGTCGGAAACCTGGACGAGAGTAAAATGAAAAAATATCTTTTGCTATTTGTATTTGTGACCTTTATTGCGGCAGTTTCCTATGCCCAGCATATCGAAGTATTGCAGCAAGGCCGACCGGCAAGCATCAGGGGGCTATCGGTTGTAGACGATAACGTTGCCTGGGTGAGCGGCAGCAAGGGTACCATTGCCATTACTAAAGATGGCGGTAAAACCTGGGACTGGAAGCAGGTAAAAGGGTTCGAAAAGTCGGACTTTAGGGACATAGAAGCCTTTTCGAATAAAGAAGCCATCATTATGAGTTCAGGCACACCGGCGCTGATATTAAAAACAACAGACGGCGGCGAGACCTGGCAAACGAAATACCGCAACACCGACTCCGCATATTTTTTTGACGCTATGGATTTCAATACGCCGGAACATGGTTTGGTTTTGGGCGATCCGATAGCAGGGAAATTTGTACTGATGGAAACGAATGACGCCGGCGAAACCTGGCATGAGTTTAAAAACCGGCCCGACGCTTTGCCCGGCGAAGCGGCTTTTGCGGCGAGCGGAACGTGTCTACAGATCGTGAAGGATACGACAATCGCAATCGTTACCGGCGGTGCCTCCTCCCGGGTTTTGACCTATGAGCCGTCAATGGGCGCCAACTGGGACACATTCAATTTTCCATTCGCTCACGGAAAACCAAGCCAGGGAATTTTTTCAATGGCCCTTAGCGATTCGACGGCAATTATTGTAGGTGGTGACTACGCAAATGATAAAAAAGCCGACTCGGTTGCATTTTCCATTTCAAACGATACCCT
>JAFDZK010000469.1 GCA_018267005.1 Bacteroidota bacterium | reverse complement strand
ATACCATTGCCCTTAGCGGAAGTATAACGGCCGATTTTTCCGGGGATAATTTAAACAATACTGAGGGCTATATTTTAGCATCAAGCCTGCGTGTTATCGACCCGAGAAACGACTATCATGTCGATTCGGTTTATCTTTCTGCAAATGGTACCGGTGAAGGGCGGGAAATCGCTTTAAAGTCGGATATCGCCGAGGGTAGCTTGAAAGGGAATTACGATCTGCCTACGCTGCCGGCTTATTTTAAAACCGTTGTCAAAAAATATATCCCATCGCTCAAGACCGAGATAGTCCCCTTTCAACCACAGAGATTCTCGTTCAACCTGAAGTTAAAACACCTGGATCCGCTGCTTGCCTTTTTTAACCCCAACCTGAAAATTCCCGACCAGGGAACGTTCCTGGGCCAGTTCGATTCACAGAAGCAAACAGCGACAATAACCGGCCTGATCAAAACGATACAGTTAGGCAGCACGGTTTTCC
This sequence comes from Bacteroidota bacterium, assembly GCA_018267005.1. GTDB lineage: Bacteria > Bacteroidota > Bacteroidia > Sphingobacteriales > Sphingobacteriaceae > Mucilaginibacter. The sequence continues at coordinate 1,739 of JAFDZK010000469.1, read as the reverse complement.
ATGACTTTATTATTGACGAAAGCACTAATGATAAATACCTTGGGTTGAACATTTCCCTGAGTAAGATCAATTTGACCGACAGCCTGTTCATCAAAAATATCGATATAACCAACTTCCTTCAGCGGGATAGCCTTAATTTCAACGTAAAACTTGCTGATAAGGACGCCACCAACCAGCTCGACCTTTATGGACTGGTACAGTTTGGCCGCGACACGACGGCAAAACTAAATATCTTACCCTCGGACGTAATATTGGAGAACCAGGACTGGAAAATAGACAACAAAGTCCGCATCAGGCTGCTGGCCGGCAAAACGCAAATATCCGGCTTTGAACTGTCGAACGGGGTTCAGAAGGTGCGTATAAACGGGTTGATTTCCGATAGCCCGGATGATGTGCTTAAGGTTGATTTTGAGAAATTCAGCATGGCTACTTTCGATCAGCTTACGGCCAAATCTGCAGATATCAGGATGAAAGGTACCTTGAATGGCAATGTTTCACTGAGCGCCATCACCAAATCGCCAACCTTCGATACCCATATGGGCATCGATTCCTTTATGATGAATAAGGTATATATCGGCGACGTAAAAATGACCTCGACGCTCGACAGCAACCGTAAGCAGGCGGATGTTAAAATGAATATCATAAACCACGGACTCGAAACCATGAACATCGCCGGCGCATACATCCTGGGCAAAAATACCGAGGACAAACTGGACTTTAACGTCACGATGAACCATAGCGAGGCGATCATATTTTCGCCTTTTGTAAAGGACCTGGTATCGAACCTGAAAGGCACTATTTCAGCAGACCTTAAAATAGCCGGCACCTTATCCGACCCGGGCTTTGACGGCAACATAAAACTCGAGAAAACCGGCTTTACTGTCAATTACCTGAAAACAGCATATACTGTAAGCCACACGCTGAATGTGAGCAATAGTGTTATCAATGTTGATGATATGGCGTTACAGGATACCAAAGGCGGGCAGGGAATCGCCAGCGGAAAGGTGGACCTGAACGATGTTTCAAACCCTGACATCGAAATTACGCTGAACGCCCGTAAGCTGCTTGCTTTGAACACCACTTTTAAAGACAATCACCTTTATTTCGGTACCGCCTATGCTACGGGTCGCTTTACGTTCAGCGGCCCAACCGACCAGATGAACATTGACATCAAAGCCAGGACGGACGCCGGTACGATCTTCAATATACCCCTTAACACTTCGTCGGTTGCCGAAAACTATGACTTCATCAAATTTGTGAGCCATACCGATACCATGAAGATGGTGCAACATCCTAAAGCTTTTTATGGCATCACTTTGAATTTCGACCTGAGCGTAGACGAAAAGACCACGGTAAAGATCACCACCGACTATGGCAAACTGGAAGGTAATGGTGTGGCCAATAACCTGAAATTGAACATCAGCAGCCTGGGCGACTTTAATATGTACGGCGACTTCCTGATCACAACCGGGAAATTTGAATTTATCGCGAAAGATGTGATCAGCAAAAATTTCCAGGTTACGCAGGGGGGTACCATCCGGTGGACGGGCGATCCGAACAATGCCGAGATCAACTTAAGGGCCATCTATGAAGTACGAACGAACATTCAGCCCTTGTACCAGGCGGCAGGACAAGCGCAGCCAAACACACAGGTTTTGGTGCAAGCCAACCTGATCCTGACCAAATCGCTGTTGCAGCCCAATATCGATTTTGACTTTAACTTCCCCACCGACCCTACA
>JAFDZK010000468.1 GCA_018267005.1 Bacteroidota bacterium | reverse complement strand
CGTTTTAAAATTCTTGAGGTTGATAAATGCCCCCCTTATGTCGGTCATGCCTGTACGGAAAAGCCGGAACAATAGCTCCGCGCCAAACAGCGCAACCGCAGGGTTGATAAATAAGTCCTGCTTCTCGATGGCTTCCGCTAAAGAACAGCTTGGCTCGTTTTTGCCGGTCTCCTGCAACAGCAGGTCTTTAAATTCATCGGTTACTTTTGGCAGCTCTGCTACCGTCCTGTACCGTTTGGATTCAGGTTGCGTTATGTCACCGATGGTAGCTAATATGACCTGTCCCGTATCTTTTGAATTGCCCAAATCCATCCAATACAGCGGCCTGTTTCTTTCATACTTACGGGTTACTGTGTTGCCGATAAAGTCTGCAATTTCAAACCTCGCCTTCACCGTGTCCACGCAACTGATATAGAGGTTGGCCTTTCCGTTTAGCGGCATTTTATGGCGGTGGCTGCTATTGAATTGATACGTTACCGCTTTCCAGTCCGTACCAAAGAAGCGGTTGATACGGTTTACGGCTGCTACGGATTTATACAGGCCCAGTTCGCTTTCGGCAAACCTTTGCCGTCCGAGGTTGGGTTCGGCTATACGGTCATCATCGTACACATACACCATCAGGCCGGGATGCCCTAAAGCAAGCAGGGCGGCATGAATGGTTGCCAGTTCCGACAGCATGCGGCTGCCCGTCCCGCCAATACCTATGAGGTTAATGATAATGGGATTGGGCGGGTTGATGAGATAATTATCGACAAAATGTATTGCAGGCAAATTGTTCATTTCAGTAAGTTTTGAAGTATGAAAGAAGTTGGCATCAGTTCGTCTTCGGGAAAGTCCCTGCCCGTGTTGACAAGGCTTTGCCATAGCTGCACGATGTTGCTTTTGACGGGTGAGCGTTTCGCTATCAGGTGGCTGAAATAGCTGTCGAAAAAATACTGCTGCCATTTGGATATAAATTCTTCCAGACCGCATTTCATACCAATTTGTATGCGCACCGTTCCCATACAGACCTTTCCATCGTCATAGATATTAAAGAATGGCGCGGTATATAACGGGAGCTGTTCCGCTATCTGCTCCGTTTCTTTGACCGCAAAAACATAAAGGTTTTGCCGTGTGGCTCTCCAAATCATGGCGGGGACGCTGGCGTTTCCGCTTGGTATGTCCAGCCCGTCACGGAACAGCAACGGCACCGTTTGGCGCGGCGTGTGCCAGACGGCATAACCTTCCTGGTCGGGGTTGACGTACAGGATGTTGCGGGGCATCAGCCCGTGTGGTTTCAGGAAGCTGTGCCTGGCATTGCCTGCCGTGTCGAGAGCCTTTGCCAGTGCCTTTGCTTCACGGACGCTCAGGGGATGGGCATTAATAGGATAGCCCTGCCTGTCCATGTCATAGCTCTCCACATACAGGCCATCGCCGCCTTCCTGCCCGTATATGACAAAGGCTTTGTGCGGCAGGTACAAGCTGCCAAAATCATTGGTTATATCGCTCATAATTATTCATTTATCAGGTCACATATATCAATTATCAGGTCAAAGAGCCTCCGTTCAAAATCAAGGCTGTCCTGTTCGGTTTCGCTGCCGTCATAGTGTGTGATGACTACAGGCTCATCCAGTTGTGTCCTTTCGTTGAACTCACTGTTGACCATTTCCGATAAGCTGCTGAACAGGCCGCCTTTTGTTTCGGAGATAAAGGATACGTATTCATAGATGCGTACCGGCGGTTCTTCATTTTCATCCTCGTCCGCAGTCTCCGGCGCATGTTTCAGCAAATGCCCATCGGGATATTGCCGCCACAAATCAAATGCGGTGCGGGCGGCTTTCAGGCAATCTGCGTCCCATGTGTTACGGGGCAAAAAGGCATGTATCCTTTGCTCAAAGCATTCCAGTTGGTAGGAGTGGTATATCCTTTTGCCCATAATATCGCCGTAGTATGCCGCCCTGTTCAGCGCGGATTTGTCCTGCTCGTAGTCTTCGGCATCCATGTTTCCTGCATCATCGGCAAGCATTTCGGCAAACATTTCGTAGTGCCAGTTCAGGTAGCTGTCATCCTCGCGGTAATACGGGACGCCTGCTATCCGGCACAGGTAGCTGCACACCGACAGCAGCAGTTGCGCACCTTTGCGGCTTCGCCTGCCCTGCAACAGTCTGTACAGGGGAATGACGGGAATGTAGTACAACGTTGTTCCGGTATCTGCCGTATCTGTGGTTGCGAACACCGCT
>JAFDZK010000467.1 GCA_018267005.1 Bacteroidota bacterium | reverse complement strand
ACTTTTGTTAATTAGTTTTACAGGATAAATTGTACCGATGAGACGACTTATTCCGGCGGCGTTTTTATTGCTGCTAATCAACTCCCTCCATGTTTCTGCGGTATTCGCTCAAAACAACGCAATAAAACAGATTAAACTGGTTGATTTTGATCTTCAATCTTCGTCGCTGGTAAAGGAAGGCGGAGCGGAATTATCGTCAGCAGATTACCATTCAGGAATATATTGGTTCCCCGTTAAAGTGCCGACCACGGTGTTAAGGGGACTGGTTGCCAATCATATCTATCCCGATCCTTACCAGGGCCTGAACAACATGCTGATCCCGGACGCTTCCGATCAGTTCAATAAAGAATATAATCTCGAACAATACAGCTACGTGCCTAATGAGCCCAACCCCTGGAAAAAACCTTACTGGTATCGTACAAAATTTAAAGTGCCGGCATCGGATAAGGGCCGCAAGTTTCAACTGCTGTTTAAAGGCATCAACTACCGTGCTGCGGTATGGGTAAACGGGAAACAGGTAGCCGATTCCGCGCAGATGGCGGGCATGTTTGCCGAATACAGTCTGGACGTTAGCAAATGGATCATCCCGGGAGCAGAAAATGGTCTCGCAGTGGAAATTTATCCGCTGGATTATCCGGGTTATCCTGCAAAAGAACAATTGCAGGCTTTGGGCCCGTTTTATGAGAACGGCGGGCCGACCGGCGATATCGGTAAAAACGTGACCATGCTTTGTTCCGTTGGTTGGGACTGGATGCCCCCTGTGCGCGACCGCAATATGGGTATCTGGCAGCCGGTGTACCTGCTTACGACAGGGGCGGTAACTATAAGCCACACTAAGTTGGTAACCGATTTGCCAAAACTGCCCGACACGAGCGAAGCCAGGATTTCGCTTGGACTCACTTTGTCTAACAACGCAGCCAATACACAAAAAGGTAAGCTGACTGTAAGCATCAAGCCCGAAAATTTCGCAGGAAATGCTGTTCAATTTTCTGAAACCGAAAGCCTTAACGCCAATTCTTCAAAAGATATCACGCTTAATGCCGGCAAGATCAGCCAATTGATCATTCATCAGCCGCATTTGTGGTGGCCCAATGGTTACGGCCGCGCTAATTTATACCGCATACATCTGCGGTATGCCGATGAGGCTGGTCTGTCGGACGACACGACGTTTGTGTTTGGCATACGGACGGTCAGTTCCCGGGGCACCATGGTGAACGGCTTTTTACGCCGCGATTTTTACGTAAACGGCAAGCGGGTTCACCTGGTCGGAGGCGCCTGGGTACCCGATATGATGGTAAACCGCGATTCGGCGCGCTATGATTACGAGATGCACCTGTGCCGCAATGCCAACGTGAACCTGGTGCGCATTTGGGGCGGTGGGGTAACGCCGCCGGATGCTTTTTGGAATGCTGCCGACAGGTACGGGCTAATGGTATGGTCGGACTTTTGGGTTACCGGTGATACGCAGGGCGAGTTTAAAGGTTCGCCCGATTGGCCGCTGGAAGGCAACGTTTTTATAAAGAATGTGATCAGTACTATTTATCGTATCAGGAACCACCCGAGTCTATTGGTTTGGACCGGCGGTAACGAGGGCCACGCCCGTAAGGAGTTATATGATGCTATGCGCGACAATGTGATCGCGCTGGACGGAACCAGGCCTTTTATACCAAGCTCTTCAGGTTTTGCCAAATTACCGGCAGGGTGGAAGGGCTCGTACCCGGACGACCAGACCTCGGGTGTATACAGTGGCGGCCCGTATGCCTGGCGCGATCCAAAGATATACTATAAATTGGCCGACGCAGGCCGTGATTGGGTGTTCAAAGATGAAACGGGCGTTCCGTCGCAACCGCCGTATACTACTTTAGCCAAAGTAATTCCCGACCTGGTATGGGATCCTAAGCTGCCTTTCCCGCTCAATAACTCGTGGGGATACCACGACGCAGCCACAGGAGCGGCGCGCTACGATAATTACATGAGCGAAATGGTGAAGCGTTACGGTCAGCCGGAAACCATGGAGAATTATTCGGATAAAATGCAGTTGATGAACTATGTTGGTTACCAGGGAATATTTGAGGCTGCGGAACATAAGCTAAACGAGACTGGCGGTGTGATGTTATGGAAACTGAACGCCGCGTTACCAAGCGTGGTATGGCAGATATATGACTGGTACCTGGAGCCAAATGCAGGCTATTATGCCATGCAGAATGCCTGTCAGCCAGTGCATATA
>JAFDZK010000466.1 GCA_018267005.1 Bacteroidota bacterium | reverse complement strand
TTCCCCGCCAAATGAATTACACAATCGAACTGGCTAATGACGTCCACCGATAACTGGTCCCACGTGTACACATGCTTCAAGTCTGAATGTGACTGAACTTTACTTGTCGAGATGGCTGAAACATCCCAAGCAGGCTTCAGGTACGATGTCAAATTGCTCCCAACAAAGCCAGAAATACCGGTTATCAATATATTTTTAGCCATTTATGATCGATAACAATTGACTAAGCAATCTTTCACGTTCAAATTCCTTTTCATAGAAAGCCAGGGCGTTTTGCCCGAGAACTGCTCTCTCGTTCTCGTTCAACTCAAAAAAATGCAGCACCTGTTCGCTCAGTTGCTGTTCGTCTTCGCCGGCAGCGACCAAACCGCCGTCAGATTGGGTGATGATACGAGCTCCTTCGCCGTCAAGACAACCGATCACCGGTTTGCCGCAAGCCATATACGATTGTAATTTAGAAGGAATTGTCAATGAAATTATAAAATCCTTTTTGAGAGACAATATCAGCGCGTCGGCATACGCAAAAAAATACGGCATCTCTGTTGACGGGAATGCCCCGATCAACTTAAATGTATCCTGAAGCCCGTATTCAACAACTTTCCCTGATACGTAGTCCTTCATGCGGCCATCGCCGATTATTGTCCAGCAAATGCTTTTATTTTTTGCCTTCACCAATCGGGCGGCAGCCAAAAGTGTATCAAATGCCTGCGACTCGCCAATATTTCCGGCAAATACGATATTCTGCCCGGACGTAAAATATTTTTGATAATCGGGATGTTTAGGCACAGGCCGATAGAATGCCTCCGCCGAATTGGGATAATAGGTAACCTTTTCTTTAGTTACACCCTGGGACAGTAAATAATCGGTAAACGCATTGGATTGCACCAATATTTTATTACTGTGCCTGTATATCCATTTCGTAAGCTTATCGGCCGCGGTGATAACCCTTTTGTTTTTGATTCCGCCGGAAACTACCAGTACCTGGGGCCACAAATCCTGCACCCAAAACACCAGCTTCGCCCTGGTACGCTTTTTTAGAATAACGGCAGGAATCCCGACTGTTATCGGTGAAGGTTCATAGACGAAGATGACATCGGGTTTTGTATTCAGCAGGAATGCCCGCAACGAACTGAAAAATGCAAAAGACAAAAAATTGAGGAACAAGCGTACTCCGCCGCCTTTGCCACGCGGCAACAATGAAGACCGGATGATTTTTATGCCATTCCAGGTTTCGGTCCTTTTGTTAAAGAAATTATACCCATCGAAGAATTTTCCGCCCGGGTAATTCGGCTTTCCGGTAAACACCGTTACTTCATGCCCGCGTTCTTTAAGTCCTATTACCAGATCGTTTATACGAAAGTTTTCAGGCCAGAAATATTGTGTGACAACAAGAATTCTCATCAACGGAAACTCCCCTGATATTTGTATAAAAATTTATGGTCAAGCATCCATTCTTTCATTTCTTCAATCATAGTTTGATAAGAAGGAACGTCGTATTTAAATTCTTTGTTGGTTCTTATCAGAGATTTATCGACATGATAGTCTCCATATGCCTCTATCTGCAGATGCCGTTTAAATACCGAATTAAACAGTGTTATCAGATCGTACTTGCTTATTTTTTGCCGGTAAACAAGGTGCTGTAGCCCGTTGGTATCCTGTTCAATTGCGGCAACCACAGCTTTGGCAAGCTCCATCGTAGTAACACCCGTCCAAAAGGCATTAGTATAACCTTTTACCATACCATTTTGCTTCATGAACCAATCAAAAAGCCCAATTCCGTTATCTTTTAGTTCGGGACCAACAATTGAGGTCCTGATTGTAAGATTGTTCCCATAGGTTACTTCGCCCAGCGCTTTAGATTGAGCATACAATCCTATTCCGTCTTTGAAATCATTTTCCGTGTACCCGCCTCTTGTGCCGCTAAATACGCAATCGGTGCTGATATGAATTAGTTTAAACCCTATTTCTGAGCCAATCTTTGCTACAAAGTGTGGTAAATAACTATTTAACAAGATGGCTTTGCCGGGATTATCTTCGGCATCCTTGTTTAAAATACCAATGCAATTGATCACCACATCGGGCGATTCCTCCCGCAATAAAACCGCAAGCTGATCAAATTGGGTTACATCGAGGTGGTATTTTGGCTTAAAAAATTCGTCGCCCCGGGCAACATCTATAACCGTAAAAGGAGTATTCTCTTTCAGATAGTAGTAGATAACATGCCCCGCCATGCCCTTCGAGCCGATAAGAAAT
>JAFDZK010000465.1 GCA_018267005.1 Bacteroidota bacterium | reverse complement strand
AATAGTCTTTGGTTGGAGTTTCGAGCCAGGAATTGCTCCTGTTTCAACTTAAGACTGGGACTTAAGACTTGCGACTTACACTCCGATAATTAGCTCATTATGGCAACCTATCTTAAAAAAACAGCCCCGGGTATCATAGTGGGCCTGATGCTCTGCACTTCTCTTTTCGCCCAAAGTTATAAGCCTCCTGTTTTCAACGATCCGGACCGGCTGAAAAAGATCGAAACCACATATCCCGTTATCGACAAAATATACCGGGAGTATGCAGAACAAAACCATTTCCCGGGACTGGTTTATGGCATCGTGATGGACGGGAAGCTGGTACATGCCGGCGGCGTGGGTTATACCGAATTAGATAGCAAGACCGAAGCGAACGGTCAATCGGAGTTCCGCATCGCCTCCATGAGCAAGAGTTTTACAGCAATGGCCATACTCAAATTGCGCGACGAGGGCAAACTGAGCCTGGACGATGCGCTGTACAAATATATTCCCGAGGCCCGGAACATGAAGCCGCTGACCAAAGATGCGCCGCCGGTAACCATACGCAATTTGCTGACCCATACAGCAGGTTACCCTGAAGATAACCCCTGGGGCGACCGGCAGTTGGCCAATACCGATGATCAATTGATCGATATGTACCGGAAGGGCATTTCGTTCTCGAACGATCCGGGTATCGGTTACGAATACAGCAATCTTGGTTTTGCTACTTTGGGTTACATCATCAAAAAAGTGACCGGCAAAAGCTACGAGGATTACATCACCGAAAATATCCTGCGACCACTGGGCATGACGCATACCTATTACGAATATACCAAAGTGCCGAAAGCCCAATTAGCACATGGTTACCGCTGGCTCGACGGTAAATGGGTGGAGCAGCCTATGCTCCACGACGGATCCTACGGGGCGATGGGAGGGATGATCACCTCGATCGAAGATTTCGCCAAATACATGGCTTTCCATCTTTCAGCCTGGCCGCCGCGGGATAATCAGGAGACCGGCCCGGTAAAACGCAGCTCGGTCCGCGAGATGCAATATCCCTGGGACGTGAACGGCTTTAACGTGAACTATAAAACGGCGAGCGGCAGGAGCTATCCTTACGCCTCGGCTTATTGCTACGGTCTGCGCTGGCGCAGGTATATCGATGGAATGACGGCCGTGGGTCATACCGGCGGCCTGCCGGGTTTTGGCAGCGAATGGACGATATACCCCGAATACGGCATCGGCGTAGTTTGCTTTGCCAACCTGACCTATGCCAACGCAGCCACGGTAAACCTCGCGGTAGCGGATACGCTGATCAGGTTATCGGGAATAAAGCCGCGCGAGTTGCCGCCGTCGGATATACTGACACAGCGCAGGAACGAGCTGGTGAAGCTGCTGCCCGCCTGGAACGACGCACAAGCCAGCGGCATTTTCGCCGTAAACTTTTTTATGGATTATTTCCCGGATAAGCTGAAGGCCGAGGCGACGGAGATTTTTAATAAAGCCGGTAAAATAACCTCAGTAGGCGAGGTGGTTCCCGAAAATCAAATGCGCGGCTATTTCATCATGGCCGGCGAACAGGCCAATGTAAAAGTCAGCTTTACCCTGACACCCGAAAATCCCGGATTGATACAGGAATACCACATCGCGCTTATGCCAAAATAAGGCTGAACGCCGGGCGGATGGCAAATATTTTGCTCGTATAACCGGAAAGCCTAATTTTACTTATAATTAATCAAGCCGACACCCTATTAAATAGCAGCTTATGAAACGTATTTTACTTTGCCTCGCATTTTTAACCGCAAGCCTGGCCGGCTTTTCGCAAACCATGCCTGCCGCCAAAGATTCCGTAAAAAAAGATACCGCCTGGAAAATACACGGCGAAAACACTTTACTGATCAACCAGGCCTCGTTTTCCAATTGGGCTGCGGGTGGCGTGGATGCGGTGGCCCTGAACGTGCTTTTTGACTACGATTTCAATTACAAAAAGGACAAATGGAGCTGGGACAATAAGGCCATAGTCGGCTACGGACTGAGCAAGCAGAACGGCACCGGCTGGCGGAAGAACGACGACCGAATTATTCTGAACAGCCTGCTGGGCTACGCCGCGGCAAAATACTGGCTGTATACGTTCTACATGAACTTCCAGACCCAGTTTACCAACGGCTATGCTTACGATGCCAACAACAACCGCACCCTGATATCGGGCGCATTCGCCCCGGCGTACCTTACGTTCGGTCCGGGTTTTGCCTACAAACGGTCGGATAATTTCAGGAT
>JAFDZK010000464.1 GCA_018267005.1 Bacteroidota bacterium | reverse complement strand
CGTATCACAATCCATCATCAGGTCCCAACTGGGTTTTGTACCCAATAAGCCGATGGCGCCCGTCACATAAGGCAGATCATCGGGTAGCGCTGCCCGGCCGAGCAATGCTTTAGCAACCCCGGCGCCTAACAGCTCGGCAATTTCTTTGACTTCCTTTGAAGCACCCAAAGCGCCGGCACCGATGAGCATGGCGACCTTTTTGCCCCCATTGAGGATATCGGCAGCCTTTTGAAGCTCACTTACAGGGGGAACCGGCTTTTCGACAGAATGGCCTATGCCGGTAAACACGCTGCCATGTTTTTTTGGCGGCGCTTCAACGGCATCCAGCTCCTGCACATCATTGGGAATAATAACGCACGTTACCGTGCGCTGGGATTTTGCGATCCGCACGGCCCGGTCGATCATTTGGCGGGCCTGGCCGGGTTCGGTCATCATATGTACATATTCGCCTGCCACATCCTTGTAAAGTGATGTAAGATCGATCTCCTGCTGGTAATTGCCGCCCAATGAAAGCCGCGCCTGCTGGCCGACTATAGCTACCACCGACTGGTGGTCGAGTTTGGCGTCGTATAAGCCATTTAGCAAATGGATCGCGCCTGGTCCTGAGGTTGCCATACAAACACCCACCTCGCCGGTAAATTTCGAATGGGCGCAAGCCATAAACGCAGCGTCTTCTTCGTGCCTAACCTGTATGAAATCAATCTTGTCCTTGGCGCGATCCAGTGCGCCCATCACGCCGTTGATACCGTCGCCGGGATAACCAAAAATCCGTCTCACGCCCCAGGCTTGAAGGCGCCCTATAATGTAGTCACTTACTGTAGCAGCCATAATAATAAAGTTTTTTAAGTAGAAGTTAATTATTTAACATCCCTGGTTTTGGAATGTTTACCGATACCTGTATGTTTTTAAAAGCAGGTATTTATACGCTAAGCATTAAGTATAAATGCGGAAACGAAAAGCGCTAATCTGCCCGAAGAAAACGCTTCGCTAAAGCCGCGGGCAGAGACACATGTACACTAATCAGTTTGCATATTGCGGCTGTCGTTGAGTCGCTGGCTGAGTTTGATGGCCGCGCTGATCAGTCCGAGATGCGTAAAAGCCTGCGGATAATTGCCGAGGTGCTCGCCGCTGAAACCTAATTGCTCTGAGTACAGCCCGAGGGGGTTGGCGTAGCCCAGCATTTTTTCAAAGCACAGCCTTGCTTTGTCAAGCTGCCCTGCGAGTGACAGGCACTCGATATACCAAAACGTACACATAGAAAACGTGCCTTCATGCCCGCGGAGGCCATCAATACCTTGTTTGTCATGGTAGCGGTAAACCAAAAAATCGTCGACCAGCCGCTCTTCGATCGCTTTCAGGGTGCTCAGCCATTTTGGGTCTTTAGGACCGATGAAACCGATAATAGGCATCATTAACGACGCTGCGTCGACCGTGTCGGCATGGTCGTACTGGACGAACGACTGTAGTTTCTCGTTCCAGAAATCCTTATGTATCGAATAAAATACCTTATCTCTTTCCTGCTGCCATGTATCCGGAAATGGATAAGAGTGATTGACAGCTATTTTGATGGCCCTGTCAAACGCTACCCACGACATAAGCCTTGAATAAAGAAAATGCCGTTTGCCGCCACGGACCTCCCATATCCCATCATCCTTTTTCCCCCAATTCTCAGATAACCAATTGATCTGGCTTGAAATGTTAAGCCAAAATTCGTAGGAGATAGGTTCTCCGTTACGGTCGTACAGGTAAATTGCATCGAGCAGTTCGCCATAAATGTCAAGCTGCAATTGCTTGTAAGCGGCATTGCCTATCCTTACCGGCTTTGATTGCTTATAGCCTTCCAGGTCGGTAAGCACCGTTTCGGTAATTTGCTTATTTCCGTCGAGCTTATACATAATCTGGAGGGTCGTTCTTTTCTTAACATCAAAACATTTATGTTCCACCCAGTTTATAAAGTTTCTCGCCTCGCGCGTGTAACCTAAGCTAAGCAGGCAATACACCGTAAAGGACGCGTCCCTGATCCAGGTATAACGGTAATCCCAATTCCGTTCTCCGCCTATCTCTTCGGGAAGGCTGAATGTGGGCGCTGCCACAAGCGATCCATATTTGCTGGATGTCAGCATTTTGAGAACCAGCGCGGAACGGTTAACAATGTTCTTCCAGTGACCCGTATAAGTTGATGAAGCCGACCAGTTTTTCCAATAATCTGTGTTGCTTTTCAGGCCTTCGCTGACATATTCGCTAATGTCTTTTTTG
>JAFDZK010000463.1 GCA_018267005.1 Bacteroidota bacterium | reverse complement strand
AATCCTGTGCGCCGATGATCACCACGGCATTTTTACCATCCTCGCTCCATAGCGGGCCATAAATAGTTACCTCCCGGTCGGCGTTGCGTTTCAGGTACTCTTCCTGCTCTTTGGGATAGTCTTTCATGTAAGCGGGCATATCCTTTATGCCGGGAATATCATCCACTTTTACGGCGTAAATGGTATCCTTCTGCTTATCGAAGATGAAAGTTTCAGACGTCGCCTGTGGGCCGCCGACCTTTTCGCGGTTTGGAATGTCCTCCGTCCAGCCGGATGAAGTGACATAATCCGGAACGATGGTGCGTTTTTCATCCTTTGGTATTGTGATCAGCCTATACGTAATATATCGGCCATCAGGACTAAGTGTAAGACCCGAAACACGTTTATCATCTACGTTGATCTCTTTTAGTTTAGGTAGTTCCAGTTCTTTATTTTCGATGGAGTCTTCTTTTCTGTCCTTATCTTCTTTCTTGATGACATCGAACAAGTCCAGTTGCTGTGCTTTCAGCCATTTTTCCTGCTGGTTTGCCGCCGACGCGATTGCGTTGCCTTGCCGGCCCCTTTTGCCGCCGGTTTGTTGATTAGCCCCGGCATTGTTTCGCACAAAATTGGTAAGCTGCACCAGTTCGCCGCTGTTCAATTTCATTGCGAACAGGTTGTCGCCACGGATAAACGACACCTCGCTTTCGTTGCCAATAAAACGCGGATTACTTTCACGCTCAGTGGTCGATGTAAGCTGAACGGTTTTGCCTTTCGCCACATTTTCCAGGTAGATATCGCCGTTCTTTTCGAATAGTTTTATCGTGTGCTTTTTATTCCATTCTCCGTATTCGGGCGCGAGTTCCCGCCGTTCATCCATGTCTATCCTTTGCGGTGTGGTATTGCTGATCGTGATTCCGAACAGCTCGTCGCGGTCGTTTTTATCGGGATTCCAGTTAAAATAAATTTTTTTGCTGTCGTCACGCCAGTGAATATCCGATGGTGAAACGCCCATCCATTTCGCGTCGCGCATGATCTTTTCTACGGTCAGCGGTCCGAGCTGCTGGGCTAAGGAATGAATTGAAAAACCTATGAGTAAAAAGGTAAATATTTTCTTCATAATCAATTATTAAGATGTACAGAGATGCAATATTTTTGAATCCCTACAGGCAATATTACTATTTTAGGATACAAAATCTGGTAACAAAAAAGTTATATGAAAGCTTCGGAAGAGGGTGGAACATTAAAACTTGAAAAAGTTGAATACGCCAAGGTAGTCACCTTTGGAACAATTTGTTTAATACTTGCGGCTATCGGGTTCAAGTATTTTAGATTCCTATTATTCAACGGAGGCATTCAAATCAGAATCTTTATTGCATTGGCTTCCGTTTTTCTTATAACAGGGGTTTGCAGCGCTTTATGGATGATTTTAGGAAGTACCTACTTGATCGTTGAGAACGGGTGTTTATACGTTAAATACACTTTACTCTCGATTTCTTTAAAAAAGAAATTCTTAGTTGAACGCATCTCAGACTTAGAGCTGGGGGATAATGCCGATTCGTCCTTTTTCTGGGGTTTTGCGGGGATAAGGATATATAGGAAAGTGTCATGTTTAAGTTTTTATTACAATGACCAGGAAAAACAGTTCAAAGGCAGCTTGTCCGGTAATGATTTCCAATTGTTAAAACAATGGATAAAAAAATAGTACTTACAGGAAACGGTTTTATTCTCCGGGATTGGAAAAATGGTGACGAAATCTCCCTGCAAAAAAACGCCGACAACCCGAATGTTTCCCGGTACCTGATGGACCGGTTTCCATATCCGTACCCGTTAGAGGCTGCCATTGCCTGGGTGAACAGCCAGGTCGGGCTACATCCCGTACTCAATTTCGCCATTGATATTGCCGGCGAAATCGCGGGCGGTATGGCTATCGAATTAAAAGAAGATGTTCACCGTAAAACGGGCGTCATCGGTTACTGGCTGGCCGAGCAATATTGGGGGCAGGGCATCATGACCGAAGCCGTCAAATTGCTCACCGCCTACGCTTTTGGTCATTTCGACCTTGTGCGGCTGCAAGCATGTGTTTACTCTAAAAATTACCCATCGATGCGGGTGTTGGAAAAAGCGGGATACCACAAAGAGGCCGTACTGCAAAATGCCGTCTTCAAAAACGGCGAACTGCTCGACGAACATGTTTATGCGATTTTAAAATAACAACTCGGCTAATTGAGTACCTTCCCGGTCAGGTCCACTCTTTTGCCAAACGGATTGAGGTAT
>JAFDZK010000462.1 GCA_018267005.1 Bacteroidota bacterium | reverse complement strand
CCAGCCCAAAAAGTTGAGCTTTTTTTCGCTGCCAATGAGGCAAACGTTATCCGCGCCGTACAGTTCGGCACGGCTGCGCTGTTTTACCTGTTTCAGGTACCGCAGGCCGGGATGGGTATGGCTTACGTCCCCGCGGGGTCTCCCAAAGGGGACCCTGCGGCGCACGATTACCAACATAACCGGCAATCCGCAATATCGATCAATGGATGTAGCAGCTCCAATTCGTAAAATGCAGCGCTGCTATGTAAATAGCCCACAAAATCTTCGCATAAATTCCATTTCTTCCGCTGATGCCAGGTTAAAGTGTCAGACATGAGTACGCCACGCTCTTGCCCAACGCTGCATACTCGCGCCAGTTTGGGGTAAGATGACTACACTATTGCTAGATTATACCCAATTAATACCATTCATAAACTGAATGAAATAAAGGTCTGTCACCATGGTTCCAAGCAATGATCAAGTCTTTAATTTGTTTGTTCCGATGATGCTGCCACCAATTCTCGTAAAGTGATTTTACCTTTATCATGTCGGTGTATTTCAAAGCTTCATGATTAGGTTCTTTCAAGATGATGTTTCTCGAAAAAAGCATAGTATTCCCGTCCCCAAAAGCTCGTTGTCCATTGTAATTAGCGCCACTTAATATAAGCTCAGTGACATAAGCAGCTTGCATTCCATTATAGTTATAAAGTGACATTATATTTGAATTCATAGGATCAAGTTTTCCGACATAACTGTACCCCTTTGCGTCTATTTTTTCTATTAGATAAGGAATTGCTTGCTTTCCATATTTAACTATCTTTTTATAAAGTTCTTTCGCATCTTTATCAGTTGCTTTGGAAAGAATGTCGTTAACTATTGATTGCATTTCTTTAGTGCGTTGTTGCCTAACGCAAGAGATGGTCCCTGCTATGATATAAAATAATAAAATTGCAACTAATATCTTGCTTCTTTTTTTCATTCTTGTTTTTGACTTGTGGAGGATCTAACAAGCGGGACGCTTGCGGGAGCGGGAGTTGATACACTACCAATACTACTCCTTAGTTTCGAAGTTCCAAAATTTGATTTTCATTTGATAAATTTATCAATTGCTCCAATGTTTGACTATTGTCAAATTTGAAAGTAAGGCCTAATGAATCCTTACCATTACTTCTGATATATTCTATTGAGTTTACTTTAAATTCTAGTGGCATATTTTGACAAACGATATGCATTCCTTTGTCGACCTGACCGGAAAGCAACGAGCAATTTATGACAAAAAGGTTTCTAGATCTAATTGTAAATGACTCTATAATTTGTATTAAATTACTCATTTCTGAAATCAAAATATTTTGAGTAAATCTTTTCAGCAAAATAGTAAGCATTTTTTGTTTCTTCGGCAGCTCTTGCTGCGCTATTAGCGCCTCGAGCGGAATTCTCAATCCTGTAAAGCTCGTGAAGTACGGTTTTTATCATTTCTTCTTTAGATTCAAACGCTGCTTTTCCTAGGACAAACCCGTTTTCTTCGAAGAATGTCATTCCGGAAAAAGGCAACTCGGGTTCAATTAAAATCGTCCGTCTACCAATTTCTAACTCTGTTGCCTTTTTCACGTCCCCGCGGGGTCTCCCTGCGCTGGCGCGAGTATGCAGCACGGGAATTGCGTGCCGTGTACTCGTGCCCCGTTCGAAACGGAATTATCAGTATTTTACAGATCTTATCGGTTTAAGGCACGAGTACGCCACGCTCTTGCCCAACACTGCATACTCGCGCCAGTTTTGGGGACCCTGCGGCGCACGATTACCAATACAACCGGCAATCCGCTATATCGATGAACGGATGCAGGCGCCCTAACTCGTAAAATGCCCCCCACTCTGGCGAGTATGCAGCGCCGGAATTGCGGGCGTGTACCCGTGCCTCTTTCAGAACGAAATTATGATAAGTTTTTAAAAACTTGGTAAATCTGCAAGTTTCGGTAACGGCCCCGGCGGCTAACTGCCTTCTGCAACTGCTACCGCCGCTTGTTCCCCGGCGGCTTTAACGACCCGGTGGACGGTAGTAAAATGCACGCCGAGCTCGGCGGCTATCTGCCTTAACGAGCTGCCCCGGCGGTGCAGCTCCATTATTTGCTCCCGGCTGGCGCCATCATCGCGGGCGGGACGGCGCAGGTGCCCGGCCTCGGCTGCGTAACCCTCAAACTTCCAGCCCAAAAAGTTGAGCTTTTTTTCGCTGCCAATGAGGCAAACGTTATCCGCGCCGTACAGTTCGGCACGGCTGCGCTGT
>JAFDZK010000461.1 GCA_018267005.1 Bacteroidota bacterium | reverse complement strand
TTCATTCATCGATAATATTCAGTTATCCTTCGTTGGCGACTAACTGAGCTCAAAGGCCAGTTCATGGCGGGGATGTTTTTCACTAAGGATCATGCGCTGTTTTTCCCGGTTGACCTGGGTATAGATCTGCGTAGTCATGATGGAACTGTGGCCAAGCAAGGACTGGATGTATTTGATATCGACGTCGTTTTCGAGAAGCAAAGTCGCAAACGTATGCCGGAAAACATGCGGGGTTATTTTTTTGGTTAATTCGGCTTCTCTCGAAATATTACTCACGATCATTCGGATCGACTGGTCCGATAGTTTTTTGTTGATGCGGTTTATCCAGAAACTTCCTCCGCTAAGTGCGATGCGGCCGGCGAACAGCAGCGCATAGTTATTCAAAATTGCCAGGGTACCGGGATTGCAAACATGAATGATCCGTTCCTTGTTTCCCTTACCCCTGATCGTTAGTGCACCCGTCTCCAGGTTAATATCGTTGATATGCAGGTTAGCAACTTCCGATACCCGCGCGCCTGTAGCAAAAAGTAATTCGATGATCGCGGTATTCCTGATCTTTTCCAGGTAACCGTATTTTTTCTTATCAGCTTTACCGATCGACTTATAGGCAGCCCGGAGAATCTGCCCGGCTTCAGACTTGTCCAGCGCCTTGGGCAACCGCAGCGGTTCTTTAATCTTTATCCTGATCTTGCGGAGGGGATTGACGAGAATCATGTCCTCAAATTCGAGATAGTTGAAAAGCGCTTTCAGCGTAGCTATTTTTCTTTTAACGGTCTTGGGTTTCCATTTAGATAGTTCGTGTAAATAGGCCTTTAAAGGGCGTTTATCAATTTCAGTGATGACCAGCGGATAATTGTTTTCCGTTAACCAGGTATAAAATTGATGCAGGTCTATGCCGTAAAACTTGATGGTTTTGGGGCTGAGATTCTTTTCGTACCTGCAATGGTTCAGAAATTCGCTTATGGTTTTTTCGATAGCTGACATAATTTGGTGTAGTTAGGAAGCCACTCAAACGGGATTCAGCAGGACGTTGTTCGGGGTGCTGCCGCTGGAATCGATAAAAAAGATCGTTTCCCGCCTCTCTAAGCACTACCGGGTGGCTGGGCTTAAATCAGTATCACCACTTAATGTTTCAATAGGTAGCCAATAATTAGCCCGATGATAACAGCAAGGATCACTAGCGTCCAGTTGACTTTCGGTTTTTCGGCCAGTTGTGCTTTATAGGCCTCAATCTGTTGCTCGAAAATCTTTTGCTTTTCCTCATACACCTTTTGCAGATCACTGGTCGCCTGTTTCTTCAGTTCTTCGAGTGCCTTGATTTGATTATTCAGGTTCTCAATTTCTTTTTCATAGCCTGCCTTCAGCTGTTTCGTCACCGACTCCACCAGTTGCGCCCGCGAATGCTGCAACTCCTCAACCGTATGATTATAAGTATCGTTCAGAAACTGGCCAAACTCCGATGGCGTGATAAAAGCCTTATCCGCCACCTTTTGCAACAGCGTTACATCTTCTTTATGGCCTATGGCTGTGACCAGCAACGCCTTTAAACTTGTTGCCGCTTCCGCTATACCCGGTTTATTAAACACCTCCAAGTTCTCGCCGCCTCCGCGCGACACCACCACGATATCTGTTCCACCAGCATCCAGTTGCTTCATCGCTGAAACGATCTCCGCTTCCGAACTCAAATTGATCCTCAAAAACTGGATTTGATAAAAACCAACCGACTCCCGCAACTGGTGCTTAATATCGCTGTCGATAATCGCATTCTTCCCAATAATCACCCCAATGCGGAATGCCTGCTCATTAACGATCTGCTCCTTAATAAATCCCGCCACATCCCTAAAACCCGCGGCTGCTTTCGCCTGCAAAAGCTCGATCACTTTCAAGTCCTGATCCGAATACTTGCTCACCGTTTGCTCCACCACGTCAGTCACCGATAACTGGATATCGATCCGGCTGGCATTATTCACTACCCGCCGCGTGATAAAACCGTTCAAGGTTACCGTCTTATTCGGTTGCAACTCATTCCGGATCAAAGCCGGCACCACTAGCGTGATCTGCGCATCCGATGACTCATCCCGCAAATTATCGTAATAGGCGCCGTTATAAAACGCGCCCTTCCCCAGCACAAAAACCCCGCGCAAACGGACGAGCCGCCGCGTCTCCTTCAGCGAAATCGAATTATTAAACAAATTCAGCACCGCAGCCGGGGAGTAAATCTCTACTACTTGTTCCGGTGAATCCATTAGAGTAAACAT
>JAFDZK010000460.1 GCA_018267005.1 Bacteroidota bacterium | reverse complement strand
AAGCTGCGTATTCGAAGGCGAAAAGGTACCCGTGCCGCTGGTCGACCACATGCCGGTCGTTGTACCGCCTGTAACCGATCCTGCAAGGGTAATCGCCGGCGTCGTTGCACAGACGATCTGATTGGGTCCTGCGTTGGCAACCGGCGGCTGATCGACCGCAACGCTAATGCTGGCAGCCGGGCTTTGACAGCCATTAACAGTTATTATTAAATTGTAGGTGCCCGAATCGGCGGCCGTAACGTTGTTAATTGCCGGATTTTGCTGGGTCGACGTAAAACCATTGGGCCCTGTCCAAATATAACCGTTAGCATTTGCCGTGGTATTCAATTGTATGGTGCTATTAATGCATACGGGCGAATTGCTGCTCACCGGCGGAGCTACCGGTTGAGGGTTTACCTTAACGGTATAGGTAAATGGCGGCCCGGGGCAGCCATTATCCAAGGGTGTAATGATATATGGAACCTGTATGGCGTTGGTTGTCGTGTTGACCAGGGTTTCAGTGATGGTTGACGACGTTTGCCCCGACACTGCCGGATTGCTTATACCAGTCACAGCGGCCCGGCCCCAGCTGAAGGTCGTCGTCGGCGAACTGGCTGTTATAGTGTAGTTTAAAGCCGAACCGGTACAAACAGAATCGGCTTTGCCGCTGGTTATCAAAGGTTCATAAAAAGTTATTTTCATGCCCGATGTCGAGATTGCACAATCGTCTTTACTCGTAGACGACAACAGCAGCGAAACCGAACCGTTCTTTTTATCCAGCGCTGACGGTATATACTGCCCGTTCAGAGCTATCGCGGAAGGCGAAAAAGTACCTGTGCCGCTTGTTGACCATACGCCAGTCGTCGTTCCGCCGGTAACGCTACCGGCCAGCGCAACAGATCCCGAACTAAAACAAACCGTCTGATCGGGACCGGCATTAGCTACAGGCGGTTCGTCTACCGTTACGTTTACAGTATCTGCCAGGCTCGAGCAACTGTTTACAATAACGTAAAGCGTATAAGTTCCGCTATTTGCGAGGGTAACGTTAGCGATATTCGGATTCTGCTGGGTCGACGTGAACCCGTTGGGTCCGGTCCATAAGTAGGAAGCATTAGGTACTGCGGCAGTTTGCAAATGAATGGTACTGTTTAGGCAAACCGGCGAATTTGAATTCGCTGTTGGCTTAGAGGGCTGAGGATAAACAAAAACGGAATAGACATAGGGAGTTCCGGGGCAGCCAAATGCAATAGGCGTTATAATATAATTTACTTTGGCAATGCTGGTGGTGGTGCTATTCAGGGTTTCCGTTATCACAGATGACGCCTGGTTAGTTACCGCCGGATTGCTGATGCCCGGCTGAACGGCACGGCTCCAGGTGAAAGTGGCTGTCGGTACGTTCGCGGTAATCGTATAATTCTCAGGCACTCCGCTGCACACAACATCAGTTTTATTACTTGTAACGACTGCGGTGGGTTTTACTGTAACCGTATAATTAAATGTTCCGGAACAGCCTGAAAGTGCATAGGTGAAAACATAAGTTACGTCCACCGGTGCACTCGTCGTATTAAACAACACTTCCTTTATCGTCGCCGCGGACTGTCCGCTGACGCTTGCATTACTAATACCCGGAACCGCTGCCCGGCTCCAGGTGAAGCTTGTACCGGGAGCGCTGAATACAACGGAGTAATTTACGGGCGTTTGATTACATATCGAGTCAGTTGCTGCACTGGTGACAGTTGGCGCCGGGTTGACGGTAACTACGTAATTAAAAGGTGTTCCTGAACACCCGTTTGCCGTGGGTGTGATCACATAAGTAACGTTAATAGCTGCATTGGTTGTATTAATCAGCGTTTCCGTAATGGACGATGTGGTTTGATTGGCCACGGCCGGATTGCTGATACCGGCCACCGCGGCGCGATCCCAGCTAAATGCCGTCGCCGGCACATTGGACAGAATTGTATAATTGAGCGGATTTCCGCTGCAAATGGCGGAGGACGAAGCGCTTGTGACCGATGGAACCGGGCTTACGATTACATCCACTTTTACCCTGCCGCTGGTACAGCCATTATTGGTAGCCTGTACATAATAACTCGTATTTGACGTAAGAAAGGTGGTTGTAAAAGGATTACTTGTTGATAGCAAATTGCCGCCCACCGGCGCGTCGTACCATTGATAAGTACCCGTTGAGCCGGTTGCCGTAAGTGTCGCCGTATTCCCATAGCAGGCACCGGCAGCAGGCACCACAGGGTCAGCCGGTATGGCATTTACCGTCACGAGCACGGCTGTGC
>JAFDZK010000045.1 GCA_018267005.1 Bacteroidota bacterium | reverse complement strand
AGCCTGATCTATAAAGGCGACATCGTCAATTACGAATTGAACAAGCCTTTTGTATACGGTTCCATTGATCTGAAAAACATCGACGTTACCTATGTACCGGAAAATCTGAAGCTTGTAAACAGTTCCATTTCGCTCAACTTTATTAAGAATGCCCTGGTATTAAAAAACATCCGCATGCAAACGGGACATAGCGTGGTGTTTATGAACGGGAGGATAAAAAACTTCATGAACTTGTATTATACCGCGCCTCAAAAGATCGTGTTCACCTGGCAAATCCACAGCCCTCAATTGTACCTCGGGGAA
Organism: Bacteroidota bacterium; assembly: GCA_018267005.1. GTDB lineage: Bacteria > Bacteroidota > Bacteroidia > Sphingobacteriales > Sphingobacteriaceae > Mucilaginibacter. The sequence continues at coordinate 20,003 of JAFDZK010000045.1, read as the reverse complement.
TTTTTGGGGTTCCTAGGCGCTGCCGAACCGGAACCGGCAAAAAAGGCTAAACCATTGCAGAACAGCGGTAACGCCATCGATCAGCTAAGTAACGTACTGGAAAAAAGCAGTACCGAAATGCACCTGGATGTAGACAATGTGCACTATTTAAAGTTCCTGGCAACCGATGCCCATGCCGACCTGCTAACGAGCGAAGACGCGGTAGCCATTAAAAATGTGAGGCTGAAACATGCCGGAGGTTTTTTGAGGATGAGCGGTTCGCTGCAAAAAGGCAGCGATCTGAACAAGTTGTCGCTGAATACTATTGTCAGTCATGTTGATATCAACGAGTTCTTTAAGTCGTTCGACAATTTTGGATTGAGCGATTTTACCAGCGATAACCTGCGTGGTTTTCTTTCGGCCAAAACGCAGATCACCGCAGGACTGACGGACGACGGCCAATTGGTCAAAAATTCCATCACCGGTACATTGGACGTAAACCTGCAGCAGGGCGAACTCGTCGATTTTAGGCCGATTTACAGTATCGGAAAATTCGCGTTCCCTTTCCGGGACCTTAAGCATATTCGTATAAGGGACTTGAATGCCCGGTTTGATGTAAACGGCGACAACTTCAAAGTATATCCCCTAAAACTCAGCTCAAGCGCCATCAACATGGATGTCTCTGGCGAGTATGGCATCAGCAAAGGCACCGATCTTTTCATCGATGTACCGCTTAGAAACCCCAAAAAAGATACCACCATTACCGACCCCGAAAAATTAGAAAAAAAACGTTACCACGGAATAGTGCTACACCTTGAAGCAAAATCCGATTCGGCGGGTAAGATCAGGATCGGGTTGGTAAAAGCTAATAAAAAGAAAGAAGAATAGTATTTTTATAACGTGCGCCGGTTAATATTTGCTTTTTGTCTCATCCTGTCGTCCTGCGCTGCAAACCGCATGGTGGAAACCGACTTGTATTTTGGCCTGTCAAAACCAGGCGGCGGAATCGTCACCGGGCAGGAATGGGATAATTTCAAAAACGACGAGGTGTGCCGCGTATTCAAAGAGGGTAATACCATTATAGACGCCACCGGCGGTTGGCTGGATCCGAAAATCGGTAAAACGGTAACAGAACCTTCGCGCATAGTGATCTACTTGCATAAAAACAACGCCAAAATTTCCGGGCAGATAGATAGCCTGCGGGAATTGTACAAGACTAAATTTCACCAGCAATCGGTTTTGCGCATAGATAAAAAAATAAAGGTTTCTTTTTAGTTTTCGCATCCAACAAAAGCCTTTACCGCCTGTTCCTGGAAGAAGAGTTGGCACAAGTTGTATTATTGCCTAATTTCACTTTATCATGAAGATCGCATTAGCATCTCCCCCATTCCCCAAGTCAGTCGAAGATGGCCTCTACTGGGTTGAAAAAATGATTGCAGAAGCTGCTGAAAAGCAGGCCGAGATCATTTGTTTCCCTGAATCCTACATACCCGGCCTGAAGGGTGTCGGGTTTGAGGTCGAGATGCACTCGCCTGAAAAACTGGAAGCAGCCTTAAAAAAGGCACAAGGCTGGGCGAAAGAAAATCATATCGCCGTTATCATGACCATGGATTGGGACCATAACGGGCAAATACTAAACGTAGCACACGTTATATCTGCGGACGGCGATCTATTGGGCCATCAAACCAAAAACCAGTTAGACCCAACGGAGGACACTATATTCATTCCAGGCACCGAACGCAACATTTTCGAGGTGAACGGTGTGAAATTCGGCATAACGATATGTCATGAAGGGTTTCGCTACCCAGAATCGGTGCGTTGGGCAGCACGGCGTGATGCGAAGATCGTTTTTCACCCGCATTGTACGGGCAGTGATATGCAGGGCGATCACCTCATAGAATGGGGTAATAAAAACAATCCCTATTATGAAAAAGCCATGATGATGCGTGCTATGGAAAATACCATTTATTTTGCCAGCGTGAACTATACCATGCATTTTCCAGAATCTGCTACATCGCTAATCGATCCTGATGGCAACTGCGTGGCTTTCCAGCCGTACAGTGAACCGGGTGTGCTTGTGGTTGATATTGATCCTGAAAAAGCTACCGGCCTTTTGGCAAAACGTTTCAAGCCAGGACTTTATTCGGAATACGCCGGCTCGTTTTAAGGGAAATCGTTTTCATTATTGCGGCATAACAGTTACATTAGGTAACTCAAATCATAGCCATTATGAAACTTGCCGCACGGATCGCTGTAGCACTGCTCAGCCTGTCGATTGCAGGCTTTAAAGCCTACACCAAAGATCATTGGAAGCAATTGTTTAACGGTAAGGACCTATCGGGCTGGGATACGTATATAGGTCCCGACCTGGACGACAAGGGGAAACCTATTACAGGTGTGCCTATCGGGCTAAACCACGATCCGCGGCACGTTTTTGCTGTCGTTAATGAAAAGGGCGAAAACATCATCCGCATTTCGGGCGAAAACTGGGGCGCGATATCCACCAAAAAGGAATATGAAAATTATCACCTGCGGTTACAGTTCAGGTGGGGTACGCTGATCTGGGGACAAAAGAAGGGGCAGAAAAAAGACAGCGGCCTGCTGTATCATTCCGTTGGCAAATACGGCGCGGACTATGGCGCGTGGATGCGTTCACAGGAATTCCAGATCGAGCAGGGCAACTGCGGTGATTACTGGGGCGTGGCCGGCGGAATGGCCGACATTCCGGCGTTAAAAAAGTCTGAAACCGACTACGTTTACGATCCGCAGGGAACGATGCTGACTTTCAGTGAGCGCAGCAAACCGCAGGGCAGGCATTGTATAAAACAGGGTGATGCTGAAAATCCGACGGGCGAGTGGAATACCGTCGACTTGTATTGCCACGGCGATACCAGCATACATGTGGTTAACGGTAAAGTGATGATGATCCTTTATCATAATCGCCAGGATGAGAACGGGAAGGAACTGCCGCTGATCAAAGGCAAGATCCAGATACAGTCAGAAGGCGCCGAGATATTTTATAAACAAATCGCAATAGAGCCGATTGACAAGCTCCCGGCCGAACTTTTGAAATAACCGATCACAACATGCCAACAACCACAAAGCTAACCGACGAGGAAGAAGTAACGGCACATATCCGACGACTGGAGCCGGAATTGGGCAAGATCATTGAAAAGCTGCGGCAGATCATCCTGAGCACGGACAAAGAAATAGGTGAACGGATTAAATGGAACAACCCGAGCTTTTATTACACCGGCGAAATGAAGCCCTTCGACCCAAAAGAGCACAAACGGGAGATCATCGTTTTCAACTTATTCAAAGGCCGGATTATGCTGGTGTTCCCTAGCGGCGCCAAAATTAGCGACACCAACGGCTTCTTGGAAGGCGATTATAAAGACGGCCGCAGAATACACGTGTTTAAGGACATGCCTGATGTGCTGGCCAAAGAAACAACATTGCAGCATGTGATCAGGGAATGGCTTAAATTGATTGAAAAATAATTTCCGGACGATATGAAAAGAAAAAAATTCATACAATTGGGCACAACTTTAATGGCAGCGCCGCTGGTGTTGCGGCTGGATAACATGACATTGATAAAATCGTTTACGCCGCAGGAACGTTTACAAAACTGGTCGGGCAACCTTACATACAGCACCGCCAATGTGCAATATCCAAAATCGATAGCAGCCGTGCGGGAATTGGTAAAAAACCATAGCAAGCTTAAGGCACTTGGAACACGACATTGCTTCAACACGATCGCTGACAGCAGGGATGACCTTGTATCCAGCAGAGAACTGAATAAGGTAATATCGCTGGATACCAAAGCACATACGGTAACCGTTCAAGGCGGCATCAAATACGGCGAGCTTGCTCCCTGGCTTGATAAACGGGGTTACGCCCTGCATAACCTGGCTTCGCTGCCTCATATTTCCGTAGCAGGATCGATCACCACAGCTACGCATGGTTCGGGCGTCAAAAATGGTAACTTGTCTTCCGCTGTTACAGGGCTGGAGCTCGTTAAAGCCGATGGCAGTATCGTGCATCTTACAAAAACCGATGGTGAAAAATTCAACGCGGCCGTGGTCGGCCTCGGCGCTTTAGGTTTTATTACCAAAGTTACGCTGCAAGTACAACCAACTTATATGGTTGCCCAGCGCGTGTTCCTGAAACTGCCCATGTCGCAATTGAAACAGCATTTTGTGGATATTATGTCGGCTGGTTACAGCGTAAGCCTGTTTACCGATTGGCAAAGCGACAGTATTAACGAGGTTTGGATAAAAAGCCGTATCGGCGCCGATAAAGAGCAAAATCACGCCGACTTTTATGGTGCAAAAGCGGCAATCAGGAACCTGCATCCAATTATGGACCATCCAGCCGAAAGCTGCACGGAACAAATGGGTGTACCCGGGCCATGGTACGAACGTCTTCCGCACTTTAAAATGGGGTTTACGCCCAGCAGCGGCAAGGAATTACAATCGGAGTACTTTGTACCACTGCATCACGCCATCGAAGCGATCGAAGCCATTTCGCGGCTTGGAAAGCAGGTCGGTCCGCACCTTTTCATTACCGAGATACGCGCTATCGCCGCCGATGATTTGTGGATGAGCCCATGCCATAACCAGGCGTCAATCACCATACATTTCACATGGAAACAAGAAACTGAAGCGGTAATGAAGCTGCTTCCGGTTATCGAAAAAGAACTGAACGCCTTTAATCCGAGACCGCATTGGGGTAAACTATTTACTATCGAACCTAAAGTACTGCGGTCGCGCTACGAAAAGATGGAAGATTTTAAAAAGATGATAGCGGAGTTCGACCCGAACGGCAAGTTCAGAAATGCATTCCTGCAACATAACCTGTACTCTTAAAGTATGGGGCCGTTTATTTTTTGACGCCATCCATCTTTACCGGCTCAATGAATATCTGCTTAATGCGCGGAAACTCCTTCCGTATATTTTTTGTAATACGCTCGATTCCATCAGTGATCTGTTTGGTGGTTAGATTTTCCTCAAAAACAGCATTCAATTGCAATATGACTTCCTCGGGCGATAAATACATAGAAAAGTGTCTTTTTACTTTTAATACAGATGCGTCGGCCTCGGCTATTTTCACTATTTTCCTCAACGTTTTCCGGCTTGTGGTTTCGCCCATCAGCAGGCTTTTGCTTTCGCGCACCAATATCAGCGAGATCACGATCAGCATTACGCCGATTAGCATGGACGCAATACCATCGAAATGGGGTTGGTGGAAATACCGTCCAAGAAATATCCCTGCGAAAGCTATCGCAATACCCATTACATCGCCTGCGTCACCCAGTAATGTGATGAATACCGAAGGATCCTTGCTTTGTTTAACAGCGGCCCAGAACGTCGTTTTACCACGTTCCTTATTAAAAGCCTTAAGCGCGGCGATCATCGAAACTGATGTAAATGCGAGGGCGATCGCCAATATACCATAATTCCAGGCGACGCTTCCTTCCAGATAAGGCCGGCGAAAGCGCAAAAGTCCCTCGTAAAAAGAAATACATCCACCCACGATAAAAATGATCAGCGAGACGATAAAAGACCAGAAATATAATTCGCGACCGTAACCGAATGGCCTGCGTTCGTCCGGCCGGCGCCTGCTGAGCCTGATACCCCAAATTAACAATAACTGACTGATGGTATCGATCACAGAATGTATACCCTCGGATATCATCGCCGAACTCCCCGTAAACGCCGCTGCAATAAATTTGGAAATAGCGATAAGCAGATCCACTACCAACGACACATATATGAACGACCTGGATTCCATAGTTAATACCCTGTCTTAACAATTCCCCGGCTAACATGTTGATAAGGGCAGTATTTCTATGCAAAAAAAGGCTGCTAAATTTTTTAATTTAAAAGAAACCTATAGCCCTTAAAGTTGTTATCACTTCAATCTACTCGTTAAATAACTCCTTTAAAGAAAATATTTTATGAAAAAAATTCCTTTACTTACGCTGATGGCGCTTACCTTTTTTGCGGCATGTAAAAAAGATAACATGTCCGGCAAAACCGGCCCCAACTCATCAAAAAAGATGGATACGTTGCAGGGAGCCATTACCGCCGACCGTTCGCTGGACCCCAGTAAGGATTACTTCCTCAAAGGGCAGGTTTACGTAAAAAACAATGCAACGCTGACCATACCGGCAGGCATTACCGTGTACGCCCAGGTGAATGCGAGCCGCTCGTTCAAAAGCGCATTGATCATTACCCAGGGGTCGAAGATCAACATTAACGGCACGATTGATAAACCTGTGGTGTTTACGTCAGCCGCTACCAACAAACAGCCTGGCGATTGGGGTGCAATCGTTATATTAGGCAAGGCCCCAACCAATTCAGCTACCGGCAACAATGCGGCCGGATTGCCGATTTCGGCCGATACACAATATGGCGGCAATGTGCCGAACGATAACTCCGGCTCGATCACTTACCTGCGGCTTGAGTACACCGGGGGATTGAACCCGCCCGCAGAAGATGAATGGTCTATCGACAAAGTGAGCGGACTGGCTATGTTAAGCGTCGGCTCGGGAACGAAGGTGGATAATGTGATGGTGAAATATTCCAACGACGACAGCTTTCAGTGGGTCGGAGGAACAGTAAATGCTACTCATTTAATAAGCTATAATGCCGGGGACGACGATTTTGACTTTGATATGGGATACCAGGGGAATCTTCAATTTTTGATCGGTTACCGTGCCCATGCTTCGTCGCAGGCGTTACGCGCCAATGGCGTTGAAAGCTATAACGACTCGGTTCCGACGACCAATACTCCGTTGACAAGACCGGTTATTTCGAACATGACGATCATAGGTCCGCAGGGCGTTGATGCCGCGACAACCAATGTGTGGATGGGCGTTTATATGCGTAAAGGTACGCGCCTTGCAATCAGGAATTCACTGGATGCCGAATATTCAAAAGGCGCATTTATGGATTGCCCAAGGACCCGCCCCGTAATATTGGCCGACGACGATGCTGAATTCAGGCACAACCTCGTCGAAACCGACACATTAGATCGGGCATTTGCATGGGACCAGGGCCATATCGTGGCTGTGCCCGATCCTCAGATGACGACCTTCATGACCAACTCGGTTAACATGGACAGCGTTTTAAACGCTTCAGCCGACATGAAGCTGACGGCCATGTACAGCAGCAGCGGCGCACCGGATCTTACACCTGCGTCGGGCTCGCCGGCTTTACAGGGCGCGGATTTTTCCGGAACCGACTTTTCAAACTCGTTTTTCGTTCAGACCTCCTACCGGGGCGCGATCGGAACAAATAACTGGGCAGCACAAAGCGCCTGGGCCGATTGGAAATAGCAGATTGTTTGCTTTGAATTGATATATGGTGAAAGCTGGCCATCAGGTGGTGGCCGGCTTTTTTATTTGGTCATTTTAACGGGAAGTATGTGCCCGTCTTTATCAAAAAACAATTCATCGATGCAAACCACTCGATGATTTGCCGCGGTTTCGCCTAATGGCCTTCGGTGGTAAACAATGTAATATTTGTTATCGGCCGCTGAATGGATCACGGAGTGATGCCCGGCGCCGGTAGCGATCGCGGAATCCTGCTGCAAGATGGTTGCCAACCGCTTGAACGGCCCGAACGGCGATTTTGACATAGCGTAGGCCACTTTGTAATCAGGTCCGCCCCACCCTCCTTCCGACCACATAAAATAGTAATAACCTTTCCGGTACATCATATATGGCCCTTCCACGTAGCCTTGTGGGGTAATCTCCTTATAAAGCGAGCCGTCCGGCAACGGCTCGATGCCCGAAAAATCGCTCTTTAGCTTTACCACGTTGCAATGTCCCCAGCCACCGTAATACATATAATACGAGCCATCCCTGTCTTTGAATACATATTGATCTATCGGCTGCGCTCCGTTTACTATATCATTTATTAAAGGTCGCCCAAGCAGGTCCTTATACGGTCCTTCGGGTTTGTCGGCCACAGCCACACCTATGCCGCCGACTTCGCCTTGGTGCACATCGTTCGCGCCAAAGAAAAAGTAATACTTACCGTCTTTTTGCAATACCGCAGGGGCCCACATAGCGCGTTTGGCCCATTTAACGGCCGAAGTATCCAGAACGTCGTGATGCGTGTCCCAATGTTTTAGATCCTTTGATGAAAAGGCATCAAAGAATACCTGCTTGTTGTAGGCATCTGAATAAGTTGGAAACACCCAGTAGGTACCGCCGTATTTTATGCCCTCCGGGTCGGCATACCAACCCTTTATTATCGGGTTGTTAAATTGTGCAAAGACGCCTGACGAAATGAAACAAAGCAAAAGCGAAGCAACCAATTTTCTCATGGCGCTAAAATAAAATCATTCCTTATCTTTCCCAACTCATTTATCCCATGTACGACATCTGCACTATTGGCCATATTACCCAGGACAAAGTGATTACACCGCGTTCGGTCAATTACATGCCCGGCGGAACTGCTTTTTATTTTTCCTCGGCTCTTCAAAACCTCGACTCGAATTACCTCCTCGTCACCTCGGTAGGCGAAGATGAATTGCGCTATATAGACGACCTTCGAAGTAAGGACATCGATGTAATTGCCTACCCAAGCGCAACAAGCGTATATTTTGAAAATATTTATGGCGACAACCCCGACAATCGCACTCAAAACGTACTCGCCCTTGCCGATCCGTTCACGGTAGGACAACTGGCCCGCGTCGAAGCCGGGATTTTTCACCTCGGTCCGCTGCTGGCGGATGATATCCCTGTCAGCCTGATACAGTTCCTCGCTTCAAAGGGCCGGGTTTCACTCGACGTACAGGGTTACCTGCGAAGGGTTGAAGACCGGAAGGTTTTTTCCAGCAATTGGGCTGCGAAACAAGAGGGGTTGCAATATATAGATATCCTGAAAGCTGATGAAACAGAAATGGCCGTCCTAACCGGCTGCACCGGCCTGCACAAAGGGGTAAAAACCCTGGCTGGCTGGGGCGTGAAGGAAGCCGTGATCACGAACGGCAGCATGGGGTCGGCCATATACTGCGACGGGATGCTTTACCACATCCCGGCTTATTTTCCGTCAGAAATTGCCGATACAACTGGCTGCGGTGATACTTACATGGCCGGATACCTCTATAAACGTTCAAAGGGCGCTGATGCCGAACAAGCCGGGCATTTCGCCGCGGGGATGGCCGGGCTTAAAACAGCTTCGTCCGGTCCGTTTACGGGTACGGAAGAAGAAATACTTGCGCTGATAGCTAAAACCAAATAACCGTTAGATCAGTAAAAGGAATAATTGATTTTTTAACCTTTGCTGTTATTCCAATATTTCCATACATTTAATATAGACGGAGCGCCGGACCTATGAAAAAACTCTTTACCATCATACTCCTTATTACCTGCTGCCATGCATTTGCACAGCAGGATTCACTTAAAGTGTTTAACGCCAACCGGGTCAGGATCACCTCGGCCGGCATGGAGGTACTGGGCAGTTGGGGGATAGCCAATCTGGGGTCCGGGTTAGTGGGCTGGAATGTTCCGGCGTCGCACGAAATGCGGTACTTCTTCCAGATGAATACTGCTTGGGGTGCCGTCGATTTTGCAACAGCGCTGCTCGGCTACAGCGGAACGCAGAAAAACAAAAATAAACCGCTTACCGCAGCCGAAACCATTAAAGAGCAGGACAGGATTCAAAAAATATTCTTTGTGAACGGCTGTCTTGACGTCGCCTACATCGGTACCGGTTTATACCTGAAACTAAATGGTGACTCGCGCAGCTCACCGATGATGAGAGGTTATGGAGAATCGTTGCTGATGCAGGGCGGTTTCCTGCTGATATTCGACGGGTTGATGTACCAGTCTGAAAAGGCGAACGGCGGTAAACTCCGTCAATTTCTCGAAAAACACCCGGTTACTTTTGACGGCCGCCATGTCGGAATTATCTTTCGCATGTAACCTGCCGTAAAGTAACAATACCGATACTTTTTATACATAAGCTATCAGCGGCTTGGGCTGAAACGGAGACCGGGCTATATTTGGGTATACCAATATATCCTGATGAACAGAAAATTCACTCTTTTTGCGGCATCTCTATGTTCTATTTTCGCCGTGAGCCAGGCTCAAACCGGTACTACCACCGTTACGGAATGGCAATACGGCAAAAACGGCGCGGTTTCACTCACGTATGACGACGCTTCGAGGCACCAGTTCACAAGGGCATTGCCCATTATGGAAAGGCTCAAGCTGCCGGCTACATTTTTTGTGATCACAGGCCCCATAACCGGTTCAAAATATCATGGCAAATTTATCGGCAGGCCGGTGAAAGAGATCATCAGGGAGTCTGCAACCATACCGACAAACGACCAGAATTTTCTGGAACGCTGCTCGGCAGCGGGATATTTGGGCTATAAAGGTACCATCTCCTACCACACCCGGGCAGGCAGCGCGTATGATTCCGGGCATAAAGACCGTGCTTTTAAGCTAATGGATTCACTTTACGCCAAAGTACGCAACGGCGACTTTCCGAAAGGCTACGAGCCATGCCCCGAATACCTCCAAGCTGAAGGATCGAGCTGGGAAGACTTTAAAAAGGATGCTGCCAAGGGCTACGAAATAGCAAGTCACTCCATCACCCACGCTACAATGCCGGGGTTGGACTCGGTGAATATCGCTTACGAGCTAACGAAAAGTAAAGAAGATATACTGAATCACCTCGGCCCTAAATATACTTTCTCCTGTGAAGTGCCTTACGGCTACGAAAATGAGCGGGTGATGCGCATTGCTTATCAATTCTACCCTGCATTCCGCAACCGGATGCCGGAACCATGGTTAAAAGAGATTGACCGGGCGAGCAGAAAAATCCCGCATCCCAACGATAAAGATTATGTACAATGGCAGCGTGGGGCAACCACAAAAACACCATTACCTATGATGAAATCGTGGGTAGACACCGCATACAATAGCAAAGACATGTGGCTGGTGCTGGTTTTTCATGGCGTGGACAGCCTGGGTTATGAAGCGCTGAATCATCAATTACTGGATGAGTATTTCCAATACATTAAAGGTAAAGAGGACAAATTGTGGATAGCCACATTCGGCGATGCAACCAAATATATGCGCGAACGCGAAGCCGCAAAAGTAAACTCTACAGAAAAAGCCGGCAAAATCATGGTGACTTTGACCCATTCGCTGGATAAAAAAATGTATTACCTGCCGCTTACACTTAAACTTATGTGCCCGCGGGCTGGAAAACTGTAAAGGTTTGGCAGGGAAAACATCCGCACACGGAAATCGCTCAGCAGGACGAAAAAGGAACGTATATACTTTACCAGGCCGTGCCGAACGAGGGCATGGTTATGATATCGGGTTCCTGATTTTGGCTAAAACGCCAGTTGCCTCCGCATCGACGGTTTCACGAAAAATAGTTATCCCTGATCGCAGATAACCCCAGCATAGATAACCGAAGATGTCTCCGCATGGCAACGATATGACCTAGGTCACTCATTTTCAAATATCTCATCATTTATATTACTTTCCCTATAACCTATGTTTGGCTGTTGGCTTACAGGCCGGCTACGGATACGAAGTCATGCCATTCAGCGTCAAATACCTTATTTTTTTTATTGCAGCATTCAGCAGCCTGCGATCGCTGCCGCAAGACAGCACGCTGATCAATAAGACCCTACGCTGGAACCTGCAGCAATGTATCGAATACGCCAAAAAGAACAATGTCCAGATCAATACGTTAAGGCTAAGTCAAAAAACGGCGCAGCAGGAGTACCTGCTGGCCAGGGCCGGCCGCTTGCCAAACCTTTCGGCCGTAGCATCGCAGAATTTCGTTCACCAGGACAGGCGTGGCAATGCAACTCTTATAAACGGCAATACTATTGCTACCGGCGGCGGCTCGGGTATAACATCATCCGGGCAATATTCGCTCAACTCGTCAGTCACGCTTTATAATGGCAACTATGTCAATAACAATATTGTACAAAAAAACCTGTATGTAGAATCGGCCAACCTGGATATCATCCGGCAGGAAAATGATATTACCTTACAAATCACCCAGGCTTACCTGTCGGTTCTGCAGGATAAGGAAAACATCGTCACCTACACATCGGTTGTAAATACGTCCCGGGCGCAGGTTAAACTTGAGCAGCAACGATTCGACGTCGGCAGCGCCGCAAAAAAAGACCTTATACAATTGCAGGCGCAAAACGCCACTGACCAATACAATCTTACAAACGCCATCAACACTGAAAAAGGCGATCTGCTTACATTGCAACAATTGCTTCTGCTGCCCAGCGGTGCAGATTTTGATATTGTCAGGCCCGACACCGTGCTTGTGAACAACGTTACTTCAGTTCCGCTTAAGAACACTGAAGACACGGCCCTGAAATACCGTCCCGAAATAAAGAACGGGCAACTGGGTGTAGACATCGCACAATACGGGGTCAGATTGGCCCGGGCAGGCTACAAACCCACACTAACGGCGGGCGGGGCCATCAGCAGCCAATACACGAGCGGCAGCCCTTATTTTGCACAGCAAAACAATAACTTTTACCAGCAAATCGGGCTCACATTATCCATCCCGATATTCACACGGAGGTCAGTTAAAACGCAGGTTGAAGAAGCCAGGATCAATGCCGATCAGGCACAGCTTAATTTCAATAACACAAGGATCACACTTTCGCAGGAAGTAGAGCGCGCTTACCTGAACGTGCAAAATGCGCAAAGTCAGTACGATGCGGCCAATGTACAGCTCAAATTCAACCAGGAAAATTACCGGATCGCGACGGAACAATTAAAAATCGGTGCGGTAAATACAGTCGATTTCCTTGTTGAAAAGACGGCCTACGTCCAGGCGGAACAAACATTTATACAGGCTAAATACAACCTGTTGCTTACACAAAAGATATATGATTTTTATCGTGGGGTACCTATCACATTATAACGACAGTTCATCATGAAAAAAGTATATAAAAGAATCATTACGCTATTGATCGTTCTCGTCGCCGCGGCCGCTGCCTGGTATTTCATTATCCGGAAGCCTGAAGAGCCGATAACCCTTCAGACCGCCAAACCGGAAAGGGGCTACATTGCGCAAAGCGTAACGGCAACCGGCAAGATCGAACCGGAAGATACGGTGGCGGTTGGAACCCAGGTATCCGGCATTATCAGGTATTTGTATGCCGACTTCAACTCGAAAGTGAAAAAAGGCCAGTTGATTGCCGAGCTGGACAAGTCGCTTTTGCAGGCCACGCTTGACCAATACAAAGGGAACCTGCAAAATGCCGAAAGTCAACTGGTGTTCCAGGAAAACAATTTCAACCGGCAAAATCAGTTATATAAGGTTGAGGCAATAAGCAAAGCCGACTATGACAGCGCGGTCAATTCGTATAATGCCGCTAAATCTAATGTAGCGACCGTAAAAGCGCAGGTGCGCCAGGCCGCAAAAAACCTGGCTTATGCCGATATCTATTCATCGATCGATGGCGTGGTGCTGAACCGAAATATCAGTATCGGTCAAACAGTCGCAGCGAGTTTTAGCACACCCACTCTCTTCATTATCGCTAAAGATATCACCAGGATGCAGGTACAGGCCAATGTCGATGAAGCCGATATAGGTGATGTAAAAGCCGCCGACAGAGCCACCTTTACGGTCGACGCTTTTATTAACGATCAGTTTAACGGAACGGTAAAAGAAATAAGGCTGCATCCTTCGGTATCGGCCAATGTGGTAACGTATACGACCATTATCAATGCGCCAAACAACGATATGAAGCTGAAACCAGGCATGACCGCCAATATCATCATCTACACGAAAGAGGTGAACAACACGTTGCTGATCCCGGTGAAGGCGCTGACATTTACGCCCGACTCGTCACTTCTGAGTGTTTATCAAATAGAAGGCCAGGCAAGCGGAAAAAGAATGACCACCCCGGTCCGAGGTAACGGCGGCAGCAACAACGCTGCCATTCATATAGCGAAAAGTAGGAAAGATAATTCAGGCGCACCGAAACAGAAAGCTACGGTGTGGGTGCTGCAAGGCAAAAAGATTGTAAAAAAACGAATAGTAACCGGGCTGAATGATAATTTACAGGTAGAAGTATTGTCGGGCCTTGCTGAAAACGATGTTGTTATCACCGGGGTTACCGGCGGCAATACGTCTACCGGTACGGCAAAACCGGGTGGAAGCCCGTTCCTGCCGCAACGGCGCAGCAGCGGCAGCAGTGGCAACAGGGGGGGACGATGAGCAAAAATATCCTGGATATAAGGGAACTGAAACGCGAGTTTAAAATGGGCGCAGAAACCGTACGTGCCTTGAGGGGCGTATCATTTTCTGTCGACGCGGGTGAATTTGTAACGATCATGGGCAGCAGCGGCTCGGGAAAAACTACCTTGTTGAACATTTTGGGTTGTTTGGATAAACCTACCGCAGGTGAATATTTCCTGGATGGTGTAGATGTAAAAAAGCTATCGGGCGATGAGCTGGCGCAATTGCGGAACCGTAAGATCGGTTTCGTGTTCCAATCGTATAATCTGCTGCCGAGAACGTCGGCATTGGAAAATGTGGAGTTGCCTCTGCTTTATAATCGTGATATAAGCATCAATGAGCGAAGGAACCGTGCCATGCATGCGTTGGAATCCGTCAAATTAGCCGATCGTTTTGATCATACACCGAGTCAGCTTTCGGGAGGCCAGCAGCAACGCGTGGCTATAGCACGGGCCTTGGTGAACGAGCCTGTGATGATACTGGCTGATGAAGCGACCGGTAATTTGGACAGTCGCACTTCGTACGAGATCATGTCGCTGATACAGGAACTGAATTCCGAACAGGGAAAAACCATAGTGTTCGTAACGCATGAGCCGGATATTGCCTCGTTCAGCAGCCGCACGATAAGGCTTCGCGACGGCCGGATACAATCCGACACCCAGAACGAGAACAAACGTTCGGCTAAAGAAGTGCTGGCTGCTTTACCCTCCACAGATGATTATTTGAACGTGCACCAATGAACTTTTTCAATCTCCTTCGGATAGCCTATAAGGCGCTGCAGCGTAATAAGCTCAGAGCTTTTCTAACCATGCTGGGCATTATTATCGGTGTGGCGGCGGTGATAGCGATGGTCGCAATCGGCCAGGGGTCGAAACAAAGCATACACGACCAGCTATCGGCTATGGGTTCGAATATGATCACTATCTTACCGGCCAGCAATCTTGCCGGCGGGGCAAGGATAGCGGGAAGCAGCTTTCAAACACTAACGGACAAAGATATTACAGCCCTGAAGCGCAATGCACAACACATCACGGAAATATCGCCTGCGGTAAGCGCACGGGGGCAGGCCATCAACGGTTCGCTCAACTGGCCGACACAAATGTCGGGCGTCGCGCCTGAATACCTCGACATCCGGAAGCTGACATTGCGCGACGGTATTGCGTTTACCAACAACGATATCCAGACTTCGGCAAAAGTTTGCCTGATCGGTCAGACAGTGGTCAATAACATTTTCCCGAACGGCGAAAACCCTGTGGGCCAAGTCATCCGCTTTAATAAAATTCCGTTTAAGGTCATCGGCGTACTTAACCCGAAGGGAAATAACGCGTTTGGCCAGGATCAGGACGATATCCTGGTAGCGCCTTACACCACCGTTCAAAAAAGGATACTCGCCACCATTTACTACCAAAACATCTTCGCGTCAGCCGAAAACGAACAGGCGACCGATGTAGCCGTGGACGAAATGACCCGGATTTTGCGTACTTCACACCGGCTGAGGGGTAATGAAGAAAACGATTTCCAGGTGCGGACACAGGCTGAACTAATTAATACGCTGAGCTCGACCAGCGGATTGCTTACCGTTTTGCTGACCGTTATCGCAGGCATATCACTGGTTATTGGCGGTATCGGAATCATGAACATCATGTACGTATCAGTCACCGAACGCACCCGCGAGATCGGCCTGCGCATGTCTATCGGCGCCCGCAGCAAAGACATCATGATGCAATTCCTGATGGAAGCCATACTGATCAGTATTACCGGCGGTATTATCGGCGTATTGCTGGGGATATTGTCGACACAAGTCGTTACGCTGACCTTGAAATGGCCCACGATCATATCCGAGTCTTCCGTGCTTCTTTCATTTATCGTCTGCGCCTTAACGGGCATTTTTTTCGGCTATTATCCCGCCCAAAAAGCTGCGCGCCTCGATCCTATCGAAGCGCTGCGGTATGAATAGAGCCGGCATTCAATCAAATTTTTTATATTTTTGTCCGTTAAGTGCAAACGATCTTTCAAAATTGATCGTTACCTATCCCGATAAATGGATATATCAGTAGTTGTACCTCTTTATAATGAAGTGGAATCTTTACCGGAACTGACCTCGTGGATCAGCCGGGTAATGTTTGAGAACAAATATTCGTATGAGATAGTCCTGGTTGACGACGGCAGTACTGACGGCTCCTGGGAAATGATCGGCAAACTGCGTGAAAACAATCCATCGATCAGAGCGATCAAATTCAGGCGCAATTATGGCAAATCGGCCGCGCTTAATGTAGGCTTTGAAGCAGCGAAGGGCGATGTGGTGATCACGATGGATGCCGACTTGCAGGACAGCCCGGACGAAATACCGCAGCTGTATCGCCGTATTAAAGAAGACAAATACGACCTGGTATCCGGCTGGAAAGCCAAACGTTACGATCCGTTAACCAAAACTTTACCGACCAAACTTTTCAATTCCGTCACCAGGAAAATGTCGGGCATTAAAAACCTGCACGATTTTAATTGCGGTCTCAAAGCATATCGCCAGAATGTGGTTAAAAACATCGAAGTGTATGGTGAAATGCACCGCTATATTCCGGTTATTGCGAAATGGGCAGGTTTTACAAAAATAGGCGAGCAGATTGTTGAACACCGCCCCAGAAAGTACGGCAAGACCAAATTCGGCATGAGCCGCTTTATCAATGGTTTTCTCGATTTGCTTTCAATATTCTTTGTCGGAAAATTCGGCAAAAGGCCGATGCATTTCTTCGGGACCATGGGCGTGCTGAGCTTCCTGGCTGGCTTAGTGATTACGATCTGGATGATAGCTGACAAGCTGTACTCCATCGCTCATAAGCAGCCTTACCGCGACATTACCGAGCAGCCGCTGTTCTATATAGCGCTGGTAGCCATTATTTTGGGTTCGCAATTGTTCCTTACGGGCTTTGTCGCCGAACTGGTTTCGCGCAGCTCGCATGACCGGAATCATTACCAGGTGGAGGAAAGGATTTAACTGGAGACGTGAGGTTGGAGATATGAGATTTAAGATAATTAAACCTGCACAAAGTACAAACTTACGCTCGCCAAACCTGTCTCATATCTCATATCTCAAATCACATATCTAAACGACAAGCATGCTCTTCTCTGTCATCATACCGCTGTATAACCGCCCGCAGGAGATCAAAGAACTGCTGGAAACGCTGATTCACCAGACCTATAAACGGTTTGAGGTCCTGGTTATCGAGGATGGCTCGGCTGATGATGCGGAAGATATTGTAAAGAGCTTTGAGGACAAATTAGATGTCCGCTATTTTAAAAAACCGAATGAGGGCCAGGGCTTTACCCGCAACTACGGCTTTGCCAGGGCTAAAGGCGATTATTTTGTGATCTTCGATTCAGATTGTCTCATACCGGAAAACTATTTTGAAACTGTAAATAATTACCTGCAAAACAACTGGCTGGATGCCTACGGCGGTCCCGACGACTCGCATCCTTCTTTTACGCCCGTTCAAAAAGCCATCAGCTACAGCATGACATCGCCTTTTACCACCGGCGGTATCCGGGGCCGTAAAAAAGGTATCGGCGAATTTACGCCGAGGAGCTTTAACATGGGCGTTTCGCGCAAAGCATGGGAAACAGTGGGCGGCTTTGTCATCACCCGTTCAGCCGAAGACCTGGAGTATAGCATCCGTATCCGATCGGCAGGGTTTAAGATTGGACTGATACCCGATGCCAAGGTGTATCACAAACGCCGGACTAATTTCCTGCAATTCTACAAACAGATCCATTTCTTTGGCCGGGCAAGGATCAATCTTTACAAGTTTTTTCCGTCCGAATTAAAATTGGTGCACTTTTTCCCCGCCGTGTTTACACTGGGGCTGCTGTTTACTGTGCTGGTAAACTTTTTCTGGGCAAGCGCCGCCAAAGTATGCGACGTACTGCTTTTGGTGTGGATTTTGTTAATATTTTTTCATGCCTGGTATAAAAACCAATCGCTAAAAGTTGCATTTTTGAGCGTCATTGCTGCCTTTACCCAACTCGTAGCCTATGGATTAGGGTTTATGCAGGATTTCTGGAAGCGCGTTGTATTAAAAAGATCTTAACCCAAGTATGTATCATCCCTTTTCCGTTCCCGATACGCTGAAAACGGCCTGGTATCTTCTGAAAAGAAATATTTCCATCGTTGCTATTTATTCCCTTATTGGGTTCGCTATTGTAATGGTTATGAGCTTTGTTATCTATTTCGTGCTTTATGGCAACTTGCTCACTTCGTTGGGTATAGTTACGCTGTTGGTCGGTATAAGCTTCATTTTTCTCGGCTTTATCAAGTTAGTTTTCCAGTTGATCGATAAAGAATACTATGATTTCGAATTCAGGGACATCGTACCCGATATCAAAATGCTATTCAGCTATCTTTTATTGCTGATATTAGTCAGTACGCTCTCGGTATTTATCACCAATGCGATCAAGGCGCTTGACCAGGGATGGACGCAAAGTATCCTTGGAATAGTGACCTGGATATTTTTCCAGTTCTTTTTCCTGTTCTATTTCCCCATATGCGCGTGCTTTATCGTAGATGATTCGTCAGGGCCGTTCGAGTCGGTCATCCAAAGCATGCAGCTCATTAAAGGTAATTTTCTCAAATATTTCCTGCTATTTGCTGTCATCGAGGTAATGGTTTTTGTCGGTTCGGTGACCATTGTCGGCATGCTTTTCGTTATCCCATTTGTAAATATTATTCTCGTCGTCGCTTACCGCAAACTCATCTACAGCCACCAGGATGTGGATGATGACCTTTCTGAAACTACTTGATCATGGGTTTAAAAGCTGTATTGAGCCGGGTTTTTGCCGCATGGGTGAACAGGGAGTTGAACCGTATTCGTACGAACTCGGTCGCGCTGCAACAAAAAACATTTCAATACCTGGTCGAAGAAGGCAAGGCTACAGCCTTTGGCCGGCACCACCATTTTGAGGGGGTACATACCTACGACGACTTTAAGGAGCACGTACCGGTGCGCGACTATGAAGGCTTGCGCCCGTATATCGATCGGATGATCCACGGCGAAGAAAGTGTGCTATGGCCCGGCAAGCCGGAATACTTAGCCAAAACATCGGGAACTACGTCAGGCGTTAAATATATACCTATCAGCAAGGAAAGTATGCCGGAGCATATCAAAGCGGCCCGAAATGCCTTGCTGAGTTACATTTATGAAACGGGAAAATCGGACTTTGCCGACGGCAAAATGATCTTCCTGCAAGGCAGCCCGGTAATGCAAAAAAAAGCCGGAATTTCCATAGGAAGGTTGTCGGGCATAGTGGCCAACCTGGTGCCCAAATACCTGCAAAAAAACCGTTTGCCAAGCTACAAAGTAAATTGCATTGAAGACTGGGAACAAAAAGTGGATGCTATCGTGGAAGAAACGCTGCACGAGGATATGCGGCTTATTTCGGGCATACCGCCCTGGTGCCAGATGTATTTCGACAGGCTGAGCGCGCGCGTTAACGGCAAAAAGATCAAGGATATTTTCCCAAACTTCAGCCTGTTTGTTTACGGCGGCGTAAATTACGAGCCCTACCGGGCGAGGATTGAAGAAAGTATCGGTTTTGCCATTGATTCTATCGAAACTTATCCGGCGTCAGAAGGCTTTATTGCTTTCCAGGACTCGCAAAAGGACAAGAGCCTGCTGCTGCTTACCGACTCGGGCATGTTTTACGAGTTTATCCCGGCAGAAGAGTATTTCAATGAAAACCCGACGCGGCTGAGCCTGGCGGATGTCGAGCTGAATA
>JAFDZK010000459.1 GCA_018267005.1 Bacteroidota bacterium | reverse complement strand
AATGTTGATTATAGTATAATTTGCGGCGTGCAACCCCTCAAATCTATAACCCAAACCGGTATGCTACGCTTATGCTCAGTTGGCTCATAGGCGACGGATAATAGAAAATTTGGTAACCGCGCGCGTAACGCAGGCCAAGATCGATGCTGCTGCGCGTGCTGCAGGGAATAATTACACCTGTTCCGCCACCATAAATAGCGCTTGTGGTCGAGTTGGTATAAACTTTCAGCGCTATGCCCGCATCGGCTCCCAGGTACCATAGCTTATCAACATACCACCGCAAGCCGGCCGTAGCAGGGATGAAAGTATAATTCGTATGCGAATTGTCCACGCCACGAGGCTCGGAACTATTAATCTGTGTGTAATAGGGGCCGAGGTTCGGGGCATAAAGGAATCCTTTGCCGGCATATGAAACAAAGCCGGCGGATAACACAAAATTTAATACTCTGTCAAGCAGAACCTCAAGCTTAACATTCCCTCCTATACCGTCCTGGTAATAATCCCTTACATGCCCGTTGGCCTGGGTATTTGTATTTAATGGGATGCTAAGCTCCGGGCCTAAACTAAGGGATATTTGTTTTCCCGACTGCGCTTTTGCGTAAAGAGTAACTGAAAATAAGATCGATAAGGTAAGGTATATCTTTTTCATATCAGGGTTTTAATATCTATACGTGAGTCGACAATTTAGTGTAACATCACGGTCAGAACCGGTACGCCACCCTGATGGCCGTCTGACGCACCTCGCCCGCCCAATCTTCGTAGCGAAAGCCAATATCGACCGCGCTCTTATCATTGATAGACGCTATAAAGCCCGGGCCTATTGAGAATGCAAAAACGCTGGCTTTATTGTAATTGGTCTCGATAGCGGTACCAGCTTCACCTTCGGCATACACACTTTTGGCAAAATAATACTTTAATCCTGCTTTTAAGGGGACAAAGACAGCGGCTCCGGGTGTGCGCGAATTACCGAACAGGTTGCTTTTATAGAACATGGGCGTGATTCCCGCGGTAAGCGACAAACTCAAAGGCCTCACCACCGGAATCTCCATTTTGGCTGAAGCCCCTGTGCCAATACTGAACACGCCGGCGGAAGGTATTGCCAGCTCAAAGCCTGTGCTGAACGCGGCTTTTGTTTCTGCCGGGCCTTGTGCTCTAACAGTTATGGCCGACAGGATCAATACAACAAAAAGTGAAATATATTTCATTCGATTTGTTTGAAGGTTGAAACGTTTTAATCTTCAAGTGTTGTATTCCCAAACAGAAACATTACAACCGGCCAGCGGCCACCAATGCAGCCGCTGAGTCGATCTGTTAATTTGCATTCGTCAGCGTGATAAAAATATCTTCCAGCGATTTGCCCTTGTTTGCCGCCCGTAAGCCTTCCAGTGTATCGTCGGCTACAATTTGACCCTTGTTAATGATCACTACGCGGCTGCAGACAGCCTCCACCTCCTGCATGATGTGTGTACTCAGCACGATGGTTTTGGTTTTGCCCAGGTCGCGTATCAACTGGCGGATACCGATCAGTTGGTTAGGGTCGAGGCCGGAGGTGGGCTCGTCCAGGATCAGCACCTGCGGGTCGTGGAGGATGGCTTGCGCCAGGCCAACCCGCTGCTTATAGCCTTTACTCAACTGGCCGATCTTTTTGTGTTTTTCGGGCGTAAGGCCGGTCAGTTCGATCACCTCATCGATACGCTTATCAGCGCTCTGCACTCCGTGTATTCCGGCAATAAAAGCCATAGACTCGCGCACGTACATATCCTGGTATAGCGGATTGCTTTCGGGCAGGTAGCCGATGCTGCGCTTCACCTCCAGCGGCTGCTTCTCCACATCAAAACCGCATACCGAAGCTTTGCCCGATGTTTGCGGCAGGAAGCCGGTCAATATCTTCATCGTGGTGGATTTGCCGGCACCGTTGGGCCCCAGGAAACCCAGCACACCCGGACCTGCACTAAACGATATGCCGTCGATAGCCTTTTGCCTGCCGTAAACCTTGGTAAGTGTTTGTACCTGGATACTCATGGCTGTAAAGATAGTTTTTAGTTGATTAAGTTGGAGTAAGTTGACCGGGCTGAAACTGTGTATTGAACTTGTGACAAAAATCTAATCTTATTCTAATCCCGCCGCGCAAATGTTGATGTTACTTTTGTTCCGTCAATAAGCAAGTGATTTTCCGCTTGTAATTGTGATAAGGTTTAGGTTTTAAAAACTCCCAAGCAGCGACTGTAAGGGAGTTTTTTTTAGAACCAAGAGTCAAGAGCCAAGAATCAAGAC
>JAFDZK010000458.1 GCA_018267005.1 Bacteroidota bacterium | reverse complement strand
GGGCATTTTGTTTTTCGAGGCGATATATTGCCCCGTCAGGCCAACCTGTATCTCGCCGGTACCATCCACTTCGGTATCCTGGACCCATTTTATATATGCAGGCGGCAGCGCCGTAAAAATATCGCCCAGGTCGCTTTGGTGCGAGGTAAACCGGAAGTCCATGTCATAACCGTCCTTCAGAAACCCAAAGCGGCCCACGAAGTTGACCGGCAGCTTGTTGATCATCATGTTATTCTTGCGGAACGAGAACTCCAGCGACTTAGTGTTGATGCTGGTTACCAGGTCGGCATTTACCGTCTTGTTGCTCACATAATCCTGTTTGTCATAAATGAAGTCCATGGAGGCGATCTCCAGGTGCGACTGCAGGTCGAACACGTTTTTGGTGAAGTCGCCGCTGCCCTCGTAATTGAAACTCCGCGCGTCGATCAGCATCGGTATCGATTGGTCGTCGTAAACCAGGTGGCTTTTTTCAATATCGATCAACTGTATACCCAGCGAAGCGCTGGCCGTATCGGTTTTGGCGTTCGGATTTGCGGGTTGCGGCTTGTAAACATTATAGTTAGGGTGCCCGGCGCTGTCCACCTCGATGTTGATGAAGGCGTTACTGAGGTATATTTTACTGATGTTGATCTTAGAGCCCAGCAGTGATGTAAGGTCTACGGCGAACGAAATATCTTTAGCCGCCACCAGCGTATCCTGGTCGAACGGAGCGCTGCCTTTCAGCGAAAAGTCTTCCAGTGTAAGCGTTAATTCCGGGAAGCGTTTGAAGAAGGAAAGGCTGGTGGATGAGAAATTAACCTGCCCATTGATCTTCTGGTTCATCACCTGTTTTATCTTTTGAGTGATAGTTTTTGGAAAAAGCGCCGGCAAAAGGAACATTAATACCAGCAGGCTTCCGATGACTATACCCGTAATTTTCAGCGTTTTAAAAAGGATCTTCTTCCAATGTATCGTCATAAGCTAACAGGAGTACGGCTGTATGAAGATAGAAATAATTGTGTGATTTTTGTGTTGTCAGATTGTTGAGAAGTACCGGGCGAAAGGATTTCAAATAGGATGGCGTAGTGTATCATACAACCACCTACACCTGCAACACCTGATACACTGGCGCGATCGTGTCAGTACTTTTGGAGTTACGGCTGCTAAAACAGGCTATATTGCACCTGCCCGAATTCAACTACGGTTTTAGGGCGTTCGGCTTGCGCCCGGTACACACCGTCGATATAGTACACCTGCGTTTCCGCATGGCGCGAAGCGACGACGATCTCGGTACCATTGGCATGTTTGCTGAACAGTTCGTGAACCAGATCAGGCCGGTTATTGTCCTGCGACAGGTGCGACAAAAACAGGTGGCTCAATGACGGCGAGCGGTAGTTATTAAAAACGTCCAGCGCCTGCCGGTTAGATAAGTGGCCGAGTCCACCGCTGATACGGCGTTTCAGGTGGTAAGGATAGCGACCGTTCCGCAGCATTTCCTCGTCGTAGTTGGTTTCCAGGAAGGCGGCATGACATTTGGCGAAATGATCGGTAACATGTTTGCAGGCCATGCCGATATCTGTAAATACTCCGATATTGACGCCATTGCAGGTGAGGACAAAGCTGTGCGCATGGGCGGCATCATGGAACTTAGGGAAGGCCGAAATCGTGATGTTACCTATGGTTACCGGTTCGTAAGCCTTGAATGATATGACCAAATGATGCTCGAGTTGCAGCCCGCTGTTCTGCAGCGTAGCCGGTGTGATATAAACCGGCAGCTTGTATTTTTTGGACAGGACGGTGATGCCGTTGATATGGTCGCTATGCTCGTGCGAGACGAAAATGGCTTTTACCTTCTGCATCGCCAGACCGAGCCTTTTCATGCGCCTTTCAGTTTCGCGGCACGAGATGCCGGCATCGATCAGTACAGCCTCCTGCTCATTGCCGATATAATAGCAATTGCCGTTGCTGCCCGAATTTAATGATGCGGTAAAAAGTGCCATGAACTACAAATTAACCGCATTTCAGCCGCATTTTACAGAATTGTTTAAAATGTTTTGCAAGAGATATATTCGCCTAAAAATGAACAGTTTGTCAAACTTTTTCAGCAAACGTTTGTTTGACAGGTAAAAGAAATCTTATGCGGAACGAAGACTTGCTCTGATTTATGGGTAATTAATCTTTAAGATCATGAAAAAGTCGATCCTTTTAGGCGCACTTGGCCTGTTTTTGGGCACGAGCGCCTTCGCAGCCCCTCACAAAACCCGTCATCACAATCTGGATATGAGCATGAACAAACAGTTGG
>JAFDZK010000457.1 GCA_018267005.1 Bacteroidota bacterium | reverse complement strand
GTTTCCTGTTCGCCATGTGCTCAGGTACCGACACCTTCGACATTGCGCTGGCTGCGCATAATACCGACATCTGCGAAAGCATGTTCGACGGCGATGCCGCCGATCCCGATGCCCAGAACAAGCTGGATTTTAGCCAGACTTTTGCTTTCCGGAACTTTACACTGGACATGAACCCAATGTCGCACCAGTTCAGCAACATCGACGTAACCACGACGCGCCAGGTCGACCGTGACAAAGACTTCTTTACGCTGTTCGATTTCTCGGCCAAATGGGACGTAGTGCCCAGCATGCTAACACAGGATCATGACAAGGTGATCAAAGGCTTTATGGGTTTGACAACGGCCTTCAACGAAAGCCTGATCAAACCCGGTGTAACCATCATGGGCGAGATGAAAACCGGTCATGAAGCCCGGTACATTCATGGCGAATACGGCAAAGGGCAATGGACCTTCTATGGGGGTCACGACCCGGAAGATTACCAGCATGTGGTAGGCGACCCGCCAACCGATCTGAGCCTGCACCCAAACTCACCCGGTTACCGGCTCATCCTCAATAATGTGCTTTTCCCGGCTGCGAAAAAGAAGAAGCAGAAGACATGATGCCAGTTTGCTATTGGCAGATGAGAAATAACGACCACAAGCAAACCGAATATTGCCGCCTCAATCATAAAATGTCCACGAGACACCGATCTTGAGTAAACGATTAGGACCGGGATAACGGTTGATCATATAATATCCGTTGCTGAAAAGCCCCTGGTTGGCATAATCATACTGAACGAACAGGTTGGTTCTGAACAGGGTCGCTTTAAAGAACACGCTCGCTATCGGGTAAGATGAAAAAGTAAGACCGGGATTACTGTTATAGAACTGGCCGAGCCCGACGGCGTAGGACGGCGCGACGTAAGGCGTATTATACCGCACATCCACCCCAAACGTGCTGTGCAGCACCTGGAACAGGAACTTAGAATAGTAAAGGCTGCTGTAAGTATAAACCTCGGGGGTACGAAGTGTCGATTGATAGTCCGTCTTCTGATAAACCACGTAATTGTCAAAATGCACGCGACCAATCGTCAGGTTTTTGCCTATGCTTAGCTTCAACAGGTTGATCGGGTCGTGCAACTGCGCCGGTGTGGCATCAATCCCGTTCGGCTGCGCCGTAAAATATAAGTAATCGGAAATCAGGAAATACTCGGCCTTTAAGTCGAGCTGCAGGGCATCATTGATGTAATTGAACGATACGCTATTGATCTTTTGGTTGCTGAAATTGTTATGAAAAATAAAATGATTCGATATCCAGTCGGTATATACCAGCGGCGGCGAACTGTTTTGTGAATATGCGCCGAAAATAACCTTCCCGGCTTTGCGCCCCCCGGCTAAGGTCAGTTTTGCTTCGTATAAAAAGTTGCCGAAATCGCGTCCTTCGGCTATCTGCTGCAGATCGACATCAAGCAGTATCTTATCGCTAAACCTGTAACCTGCCTTGGCTTTCAGTGTAATGTCCTGGAACGACTGATTTTGCTTGCGGTCTTCCTGTATATACCGCCCAACCGTGTTGTTAATAGCCGTGTCGCCAACAAACTGCTGATAATGGTAATAATCCTGTACCAAACCCAGGTCGAGCTTCATTTCGTTCTTAACAAACCCGACGGATTTTCCCCTCAGGTAAAAACTGTAGGCGAAACCGTTTTGTAAATGAAACACCGAAAGGGAGTCTCGTGAGTAGGTAGAACTATAGTAGTAATCGGGAAAGACATTGTATCGGTCCGCTTCGTTTTGTAAAAAGCGGAATTGATTGCTATTGTAATAGAAGGTATAAGCGACCCGCTGCGTAGGTAATATCTTCGACTTGTCGCCCTTTAGCGTTGTGTCGATCTTGCCGATATAATAAGACTGCTTGATATAAAGCCCGTTGTTTCTTTCATTATCGCTTGAATTGTACAACCTGACCGACTGGTTCTGCGTAGTGGAGTACGCGGGCTGCGACACGGTAAAGATCGAATCGTTCAGGATAGAACCGTTTTCGGGCGCCTTCAGGTTATTAAAGATAACATTGGCCAGCAGGTTGTATCGCTTGTTCTTCGATTCGTACCAGCTAAATACGGCCGCGTTCAGGTCGCCCGCATTTTGCAACGGGTAAAAGCCCTGCGAGCCGATAAAGTTCAGGTTAAGACCGATATTAAGTTGCGGGTTTATATTCTCCGCAAGTGTGCCTTTAAAATACTGTTCCTTGACCCCGCTGGAATACAACTGCAGGTTTGTATAAGGTACCCTGGCTTTATAGTACTGA
>JAFDZK010000456.1 GCA_018267005.1 Bacteroidota bacterium | reverse complement strand
TACGGCTGCCGCGAGTCGCTGGTCGATGCTATTCGCCGCGCTACCGACGTGATGCTGGCTGGTAAGGTAGCTGTTGTTTGCGGCTACGGCGACGTCGGTAAAGGCTCGGCCGAATCACTGAGCAGTGCTGGTGTACGTGTGATCGTAACCGAGATCGACCCGATCTGTGCGCTTCAGGCTGCCATGGAAGGTTACGAAGTAAAGAAATTGTCAAATGCTATTCCTGAAGCCGACATCGTGGTGACCGCTACCGGTAACTGCGACATTGTTCGTGAGCAGCATTTCCGCGCTTTGAAGGATAAAGCCATCGTTTGCAACATCGGCCACTTCGATAATGAGATCGATATGGCCTGGCTGAATACCAACTACGGTCATACCAAGGTCGAGATCAAACCGCAGGTAGATAAATATACTATTAATGGCAAGGACCTGATCGTCCTGGCCGAGGGCCGTTTGGTAAACCTGGGTTGTGCTACCGGTCACCCGAGCTTTGTGATGAGCAACTCGTTCACCAACCAGACTTTAGCGCAATTGGAGCTTTGGCTGCACAGCGACAAATACGAGAACAAGGTGTACACCCTGCCCAAGCACTTAGACGAAAAAGTTGCCCGCCTGCATTTAGCTAAGATCGGCGTGGAGTTGGAAGAACTGGACACGCACCAGGCCGAATACATTGGTGTGCCGGTGAACGGGCCGTTCAAGCCGGAATACTACCGTTATTAAGCAGGAAGCGAAAAACTGAAAGTATAAAGCAAAGGCATCGTCGGAAGGCGGTGCCTTTTTTGTCCTTACTCCCCTTGGTCCGCCTCATCTTTTACCGTGCTGCTCAGGTCGTATAACAGCCATTGTTTTTGAGCGATCTGCCGGGTTTTTCTATGCAGCAAACCGATGAAATCAGCTACGCCTACAGGCTCATTTCCGTTGCCGTGTATCAATACAATGCTGCCGTTCTGCGCCTTTTGCCCTTTAGCCAGCCAGGCATCCGAGCCAATGGGTATCAGGCCATAGTCGGTGATTTTGTAAACCAATTGCTGATCGGATACCAGTCCCGGAAAGCGGAAAAAACACGAAGGTACCATGCCATTGTTCAGCATCAATCTTTCGGTGGCTAAAACCTCGTAATTGATATCGGTGCCCGGCTCAAGCAGGAAATTCTCCTTTATCGGAAGAGTTTTACTTACACGGTGGTTGAAAGAATGGTTTACCCAGGTAATGCGTATTTCATCTTCGTCACTTAGCTTTTTCAGCCATTGGATGTCGGGCACGTGTTTCAGCATCCAAAGTCCGCTTACGGATAGTGCTATCGGTGCGGGCTTTTCAACCTTTTTAAACTCGTTGATCAAATTAATGAATATCCGGCGGTCCATTGGCTTGTGCGAGGGGCAAAGATCTGCCGTCAGGCTGATGCCCGCTTTAGAGGGCAAACCCCGTTCGATACCGGCATCCTGGATATTAACTGATCGCTTTTCCGCCTTGCTGATGGCTTTCTCGTAGGGTGTGTTTTTGAAATAGACACGCGTTTCCGCAAGCGACATTTGCTTTACCTGGTAAAAACTGCTCTCGTCAACCTTGCTTTGCAGGTTCTGCGGATTGACCATAAGCAGGTAATCACGGCCGTTATTTTCAAAACGGCGCAGGATAAGCCAGTCTTCGGGATAATTATGTGCCCAGCCGTAAAAAACACGATAGTTTTTGATGCCGAGGAAATTTTGTTGGGCATGACAAGCCGGGATGATCATCAAAATGAGCAGCGTGATAAGAAAGGCCTTAAGCAGATTCTTCATTTCAGCATCAAAAATAAACGAATCAATAAAATTGTTTGAGTAGTTAAATAAGGAATAGTGATATTTAAAACTCAAAATCCGAAATAATTATGACCCGTCTATCCGTCAACATAAACAAGATCGCCACGCTGCGCAACTCGCGCGGGGGCAACAACCCCGACCTTATCCAGGTCGCCAAAGATTGCGAACGTTTCGGCGCGCAGGGCATTACCGTGCATCCGCGGCCTGATGAAAGGCATATCCGCTACAACGATGTTTTCGAGCTGAAAAAAATCGTGACTACCGAGTTCAACATTGAAGGCAACTGCCAGGAACAAAAATTCATCGACCTGGTGTTGGCCAATAAACCCGGGCAGGTAACGCTGGTGCCCGATGCTTTAGGTCAGATCACCTCGAATCACGGCTGGGATACTATCAAAAACCAGCAATACCTGAGGGACATGATAAAAACGTTCAAAGAGGCGAATATCCGGGTATCCATCTTTGTAGATCCGGTCGTTGAAATGGTTGAAGCGGCGGCGACAACAGGTACCGACAGGATAGAGTTATATACCGAAGC
>JAFDZK010000455.1 GCA_018267005.1 Bacteroidota bacterium | reverse complement strand
CATCCTGCCATGCAGCAATAGTATCAGGTTGCTGATAAAATATACCAGCAGCCCCGAAATAATATAGGCAAACGCCGATTTGAAATCCTGCTTTTCATTTTTCCTGCCTTTGGAACCCAGTAGGGAAATAGCCAGAAATCCGAGCGCTATCAGCTTCGATTTATACGGATTGCTGAACAGTCCCGTATGGCTGATATTAGCCATTATACAATCGCTGATAGATGCCCTCAAATGCCACTGCGCAAATGCGCCGTAGCAGTAATAATAGAAGTGCAAGCCTAAAATGACGAGGCTGATCATCCTTGTCATATCCAGCACCGTCCTTAACCCGTGTTCATTTTCCCCTGTCTGCATAATATCAGTTTTAATGTTTGCTATAACCGTTTACGTTTCTTTTTCTTCCGCCTTAATTCAAAAGGCAGCAGGTCGCTTATGTCTTCCTGCCGCAGCAGGTCACCCGCTAAACTGGCAAGCGGATGCTGCATTAAATCTTCACCCGGCCCGCTGCTACGACCAGGCGTAACCGACTGTTCCCTGTCCATTTTGGCTGCTCCCGTACCGGCTGCCGCACACCGTTCCTGTATGGCTTTGGCGCTGTATTGTTTGCCGAGGTCGCTGCCATTAAAGACACACCGTGTCTGGAAGTCCACGTAGGTAATGCCATATATAATTCCGGCATCATTGCGCCGGATGACGGTGGCAATACCCTCTTTTTCGAGCGCTTTTACCAGCCCCTCCAGCGTCGGGTTCGCATTTTTCAGCAGCGCCCAATCGATGGCATGTTTTACCCGTCCCTTGTGCGGTTGCCGCAGCGGATCGTTGACAATAAACTTCGCCTCCAGTGATTTCAAGGTGGGCTGATTGTAAAAATCGCTTGCTTTAATCGGCACGCCCACCTTGTTGCCCTGTCCGTCAATAATGCTGTAGGTCAGCCCGTGATTTTGATAGGTGCGCGATTCAGGATTGCCCCTGTCGGCTATGACATTATACTGCCGCAGCACCGCGTTTAATTCGGGCAGGGAGGTAAACCGGTAGTCCTTTAATACCTTGTTCAGGACAGTGGTTATTGCCCGCTTGGTGGCCGTCTTTCCATACAGCGCCTTCTGCACATTGACCGGGTTTAAATCATATTGCTGCCGCTTCTGGCTATCCTCTGCTTTAAGCAGGCCGAACGCAATCTCAATCTCCTTGCGGGCAGGTTCCGACACATTTTTACCGAGGTTGTGCAGTTCTATGCGCTTGCCGTTTGCCTTTATATTGGTGGTTACGATGTGGACGTGGGGGTGCCCGGAATCATCATGGCGGTAGAGCAAATAAGGCTGCTCGCCGAAGCCGATTTTTTCCATGTAGGCGGCTGCAATTTCCCGTAACCTGTCGTCAGAAAATTTCTCCGATGGGTCAAAATTGAGCGATATATGCAGGCAGTTGACCTTTGTTTTTTCGTTCTGATCCGCCAATTTTTCCAGCCGCCTGAGCTTTTGGGAAAGCGTCAGGCCGGAGGCATTTTTAGGATAATTCGCGCCCTGCAAACAGGCGGCAACGCCCTCGTTTACCTTCTGCTCATTGTAGTGCAGCACACGGTTAAAGCCCTTGCCGGAATGGATCACTGCAACCATTGGTCGGCCATTTTTGAGATCGATTTTTCAATGGTTTCCATGCTTTTCAGCAGGCTGTCGCGAGCTGCTTCGGTAGTCTTCATCCACTGTTCCGCCTGCCCTGAAAAGTCAAAAGTATGCAGCTTTCTGACGGCCTGGTTGAAGTTATTACCGACCGCATTCAGCTCATTTCTGAGCCGGATCACCTCTGCCATAAAGTCATCGAGGGACTGGTTCCGGTAGGTGGCAACTACGGGTTTGCCCAGCAGTACTTTGCGGGCATAATCGGCCAGCTTCGGGCAGGCGGACTTTTTGAACTGTTTGCAGATACCGTTGTACTCGCTTTCGGATACCCGGACATCTATATGCTTTGTCTTGTTCTCTTTTGAATTTTCCATCACTTTATCACTTTCACATGGTCTGTAAATCCAATAAAAAGGCTTATTCAGCCCGCCAGCGACTTCGGAGCGCCCGGCGGCCAGATTCCGGTTGTCCGACAACCGTACATCTGGCCGATTGCGATTCCGAGGCAATCCCTCTCCGGCAGCTCCAGTTTGACGTAGCTAACAGGTGCCTGGAGCTTTCAAACGCCTCCGTTTCGGCTGCTGTGCGCCTGCTGCTATGCAACACACCTGTCTTCCACAAATCAGATCGTTATAAACAGGAGCGGTTCAGTACTGTATTGTGTCACCGGCCTGCAGGCATTATCGCTTCAATACGGCTTCATTTTGCCTGCTTTTATCATTAAAAGAACTTCATCATCCGGGAAAAAGAGTATGTCATAATGGCTGCT
>JAFDZK010000454.1 GCA_018267005.1 Bacteroidota bacterium | reverse complement strand
TACCGCCGGGTCCGTTTCGGTCAGCTTTTTAGCTTCTTCAACCGAGCTCACATTGAAAATGAATATGCCGCGAATATCCTGATCGTCCAGGAATGGACCGGCGACAATCAACTTTCCTTCATCAGCCAGGCGTATGATATTTTTCAAATGCGCTTTTTGCAGTTCGGCGCGCGCAGCCGAATCTTTCAACCGGTTCGGCCCTGTTTTCAGGAAGGCCATGACGTAGGTCTTCATGCCGTATTCATCAGCGCCAAGTTTTTTGGCCAGGCCGGCGTCATACTCTGGGTTATTCGACTGGGCAAGGCAGTTGAGCGAAGCTGCGCATAGCAGCCCTATCAAAAAGATACGAATCATCGTGATAGCAGCTTAGTTTAGCTGATAAAGATAATACTTTGTAAATAAATATCATGTGCGTTTTTCCAGCTCGGCCAGCGCATTGGAGGCTATCCACCTTGCGGCCTTACTGTTCTGCAGGCGGATGCGCTTTGCGGTTTCGATAGCCAGTGGAAGCAGGGCGCTATTACGCTTGCCGATCTGCCGCAAAGCCCAGTTGACAGCTTTTTTAACAAAATTACGTTCGTCGCAGGCTTCCCGTTCAATAATAGGCAGCAGCCGGATAAATTCCAGGTCATCGGCTTTTTTATTATGTACGGCCATTTCGGCCATAAGGACAAAGCCGGCGCGTTTTACAAATTCATGTTCAGATCGCGTGTATTCCAACGCTTTTTCAATGGCAAACGGCGTCCGGTCGAACAAATTGCCGCAGGCCTGGTCGCACACATCCCATGAATCGAAATCAGCCACCCATTGGTCCATTTGTTGGGGTGTAACCAGTCTGTGGTCGTCGATGATAGAGGCAAGGATGCGGCATTCGTGTATATCGGTATCCCATAATTCCAGCGCAAGCTGATGGTCTTTTTTTATCGTTTTAGCCAATGCCCTCAATTCAGGCATGGATACGCCCAACGCTTTTGAAGTATTGATGCCATAGCGCTTCATGCCCTCGAGGCGGCTGGCGTCGGACACTGCTTTGAGATGATCGATAACTTCCGCTATTTCCATATTCATTGCGGTTAGCTTAAGTTAACCGGGAATGGAATAAAAATAAAAAAAGCCGGTCAATACCCGGCTTCTCATATCTCAAATCTCATATCTCAAATCTATCTCAAAGATTCCCTCTCAACTCCTGTTCCCTTTCAATCGCTTCGAACAGCGCCTTAAAGTTGCCGGCGCCGAATGAGCGCGCGCCCTTGCGCTGGATGATCTCGAAGAACACTGTGGGCCGGTCTTCCAGCGGCTTGGTGAATATTTGCAGCAGGTAGCCTTCATCATCCCGGTCGACCAGGATGCCAAGCTCTTTCAACGGTTCAAGGTCCTCATCGATATGGCCCACGCGGTCGAGCAGATCATCATAATAGGTCGTCGGCACGTGCAGGAATTCAACGCCGCGGTTTTTTAACTCGGTTACGGTCTCGACGATATGATCGGTCGCCAGCGCCAGGTGTTGCACGCCTTCGCCTTCATAAAATTCCAGGTATTCTTCTATTTGCGATTTCTTTTTGCCCTCTGCCGGCTCGTTGATGGGGAATTTCACATAGCCGTTGCCATTGCTCATCACCTTGCTCATCAGGGCCGAGTATTCCGTAGAGATCATTTTGTCGTCGAAGGTAAGGATGTTTTTAAAACCCATTACTTCTTCGTAAAAATGCACCCACTCGTTCATTTTATGCCAGCCCACATTTCCAACACAATGGTCGACATATTTCAACCCGGCCGTTGGCGGGTTGTAATCTGATTTCCATTCCTGGTAGCCGGGCAAAAAGATACCCTTGTAATTCTTACGTTCAACAAACAAGTGAACGGTCTCACCATACAGCCTGATCCCGCTGGTGCGAACTTCGCCATCTTCATCTTTTAAAGTTTGTGGTTGTTGAAATGGGACAGCACCGCGATTAACCGTTTGCTCGAACGCATCATAAGCATCGTCTACCCAAAGGGCCAAGATCTTCACGCCGTCGCCGTGCTTTTTGATGTGTTCGGCTATCGGGTGATCGGAATGCATGGGGCTGGTAAGCACCAGGCGTATCTTATCCTGTATCAGTACATACGATGCCCTGTCGCGAACGCCGGTTTCCGGTCCGGCATAAGCCAGGCTTTGGAAGCCAAAGGCGGTTTTATAAAAATGAGCAGCCTGCTTGGCGTTGCCGACATAAAATTCAACGTAATCCGTGCCATTTAAAGGCAGGAAGTCTGTTGTTTTTGGCTTAATATCTAAAGTTTGTTGTTCCATGATTTTTGTTGTAATGTTTGAAAGTTGGAATCTCGTAAGGTTGCTTTCTGTATGGTCTGGAAGCTTTGCAAATCAACATTTCAACTTTACAACCTTCCAACTTTTCAAC
>JAFDZK010000453.1 GCA_018267005.1 Bacteroidota bacterium | reverse complement strand
GCCGCCAAGTATCATTTACTGGTTGATTTTCATGGCATGTACAAGCCCTCCGGCCTGGTGACAACCTGGCCGAATGTGATCAATTGCGAGGGCGTTAAAGGTATGGAGAATGAAAAGTGGGGCGTAAAAAACCATCCGGGCTACGATGTGAGCATTCCGTTCATCCGTATGCTGGCCGGCCCGATGGACTACACGCCCGGCACCATGCGCAACGCGACAAAAGAATCCATCCGCGCCATTAACAGCAACCCGATGGCCCAGGGAACGCGATGCCACCAGTTGGCCATGTACCCGGTTTTTGAAGCGCCGCTGCAAATGCTTTCGGACAACCCGACCATTTATATGAAGGAACAGGAAAGCACTAATTTTATCGATGCTGTTCCTACTACTTTTGATGAAACGGTTGCACTGGATGGGAAAGTAGGCGAATTTGTAACCATTGCGCGCCGCAAGGGAACAACGTGGTTTGTAGGTTCGATGAGTAACTGGACGCCACGCCAAACCACCATCGATTTGTCGTTCCTCGGCGACGGTAATTATAAGGCCATCATCTTCCAGGACGGTATCAATGCCGACCGGGATGCAACGGATTATGTGCGCAAGGAAATGAACGTAACGTCCAAAGACAAGATCATGGTACAATTAGCATCCGGCGGCGGTTGGGCGGCGAGGTTTGAAAAATTATAGTTGGCAGTTACCGGCGGGCAGTTTGCAAACCAACTAACTGCAAACAGCACACTGCAAACTGGTAATAAAACAGTAAAGCCCCTGATGGGCAGGGGTCTTTACTAACCAATTATAAACCTAAATTATGAGAAGACTTTTTTAAATATTTAACGGTGTAAAAGTAACACTAAATCTTGAAATGTGAATTACACATTTGTAATTTTTTTGTCACCAATTTAATGAACACCTGTTAACATTAAATTTACATTACTTAAATCGCTTTAAAATTATGATTTACTTAAAAATCCAGCGATCAAATGTCTTTTTTCAATGTTGACGATGTAAAGGTATAAAAAAAATCATAAAAGCAATATATTTTTGAATAAATATTTAAAAAAAGATGTTTTTGGTGGCGAAAATGGTAGAAAACGCGCTTATTTAATGTTAATTGGTTTCTATTTGGCATAAATATGTACAAAAATTTAACTTTATACTAACATATTGCTCTAATTAGCTTGGTTTATACTGTAAATGGTGCCATTTGTCTTTTTTTGTCTCGAAATTCCTTAATTTTTGACTGACATTAGTATCGGTTTAGTAAATGAGCTGATTTTTGATGCGATTTTGTTCGAAGCTCGAGCAATTTTTTGATTTTTATCGAGATTCATATGTACGATAAAATTACTTCGGACAAACATGTTTCTGATTTTAGTTCTTCATTTTTGCACGAAAATCAGCCAACCCAACTATGACATCGGCTAATAATACCCGCCGCCCCGAACTCACCCCATCGCTGTTGTGGGTAATGGCCATTTCAACCGGGCTTATTGTCGCCAACTTGTATTATAACCAGCCTTTGCTCGATGCGATCGCCAATACTTTCCATGCAAGCAGTAAAAAAGCGGCGCAAGTGTCTGTACTTACCCAGGTAGGATACGCTACCGGCATGCTGTTCATAGCGCCCCTGGCTGACATGAAGCGCCGGAAAAAGCTCATCCTGGTTTGCCTGGGTATCGCTATAGTGTCGCTTGTTGGTGCGGCCCTTGCGCCTGACATCAACCTGCTTATATTTTGCAGCTACCTGATCGGCATATTTTCGCTGATCCCGCAACTGCTGGTACCGATGACAGCGCACCTGGCAAAACCCGAAGAGCGCGGCCGCAGGATCGGCTTTGTGATGAGCGGGTTGCTCATAGGTATTTTGCTTGCGCGGACCGTAAGCGGTCTTATCGGCAAATACTTTGGATGGGAAATGATGTTTTATATCGCTGCCGGTATAATGGTAGTTATCTGGGTGTTGCTTTTTGTCATGTTGCCCGAGGTTGAACCCGAGTACCGTGGGAAATATGGTTCGCTGATGCGATCGATGCTGACGCTGATTAAGGAAGAGCCCGTTTTACGTATCGCTTCCGTTCGCGGAGCGCTTTGTTTCGCGTGTTTCATGTCGTTCTGGAGTACGCTGGTTTTTCTGCTTAAAGACACGTTTCAGTATAGCCAGCAGGATGCTTCGGCGATAGCCGGCTATTTTGGGCTGGCAGGTATTGTCGGCGCGTTGGCCGCCGGGGCCATGGGCAGGCTCAGCGACAAGATGGATGCTTATAAGCTCTCGACGGTTACCTTAATACTTATTATTGTTTCCTTTATCATATTTTTTTTCTCGTCGCAAAGCATCGGCGGATTGGTTGCCGGGGTAGTTGTGATGGATATGGGGGTACAGGCAACACACATTTCCAATCAATCGCTTATCT
>JAFDZK010000452.1 GCA_018267005.1 Bacteroidota bacterium | reverse complement strand
GGTGAGTTTTAAGTTTCATAAAAGGGGTAAAAGCGGTTATAAAAATAGGAAAGTTTTAAACTCCGAAGACGGCGATTCAGATTTTTAAAACTATTCGCAAGAAATTCAGTTAAGCAGGTTATGGACACGAACAGGTTATCACAAACGATCACAGCGGCCTTAAACCGGCAAATGACAAACGAGGCCCACAACGCGCAAATTTACCTGGCCTATGCAGCCTGGGCCGACAGCGAAGGTTATGAAGGTATAGCCAATTTTCTTTTCAGGCATGCCAACGAAGAACGCAATCATATGATGAAGTTCCTGGAATACATCCTGAAGCGCGGCGGCAAGGTAAAGGTTAGCCCGATTCCCGATCCCGGGCCCGACCCGACCGATGTGAACGATTGTTTTGAGCGAATATTTAAGTCGGAAGTCGACAATACCGCCAATATTTACAACCTGGTAAATATGAGTATGGAGGAAAAAGACTGGGCTACCTGGAATTTCATGCAGTGGTTCGTAAAAGAGCAAACCGAAGAGGAAACCCTGGCGCTCGATTTGCTCTCGAAGATCAAGGTTGCTGGCGGTAAAAATGCCGGCCCCGATGCGTTATATGCGCTGGATAACGACCTGGCAAAGACGGCGGACGACGCACGGTTGGCGCAGGACGTGTCCGTGGAAAATCCCTGATAGGATTATGACACCTCATTAACCTTTCATTTGCTATCATTGCCTGGGTAAAGCAATGAAGAACATTTTAGCTATACCAGGCAGCCTGCGGGCCGGGTCGTCGAATCATTCGATACTGGAATATTTTGGCGATTTAATGCCTCCGGAGATCAGCTATACTATTTATGATGGACTGAGAAACATTCCTGCCTTCGATCCGGCGTTGGATGATGAAACTCCTCCAACCGGGGTAGCCGACCTCCGGGCGCAACTAAACGGGGCGCATGCTATAATTATCTGCACACCCGAATATGCGCATGGGGTGCCCGGCGCACTAAAAAATGCGCTCGATTGGATGGTATCCAGCGGTTCATTCTCCGGCAAACCCGTCGCACTCATTACAGCGTCAACAGGCGGCGAGGACGCACATGAAGCGATGATCAAGATCCTGAATGCCATAGATGCCACCTTGTCGCCCGAAACCATGTTGCTGATACCGTTTATCAGGACGAAGATTACCGAAAGAAACATTGTCGATCCTGACGTTACATTGAAATTGCAGCATGTTTTAAAGCATCTGTTGGACGCTTTGCGATCCCTATGAAAAAGCTTTGTGTTTTCCGTAGCCGACCTATCCGCAAAGGGCGCATACGGCACTGCCAATTTGACAATTTACTGACCTTTGGAACGCGCCTTGAGGAAAGGCCATTGTAAAATTTAAGTCCCAAAAAACAATATAGATTATGCAAGAAAAAGGAACGATCTCGATACACACCGAGAACATTTTCCCGATCATCAAGAAATTTTTGTACTCCGACCACGAGATATTCCTGCGCGAGCTGGTATCCAACGCGGTCGATGCTACGCAAAAGCTGAAACGCCTGAGCTCGCTGGGCGAAGTCAAAGGCGACATTGGCGACCTGCGCGTGGAAGTGGCTTTCGACGAGAAGAAAAAGACCATCACCATTTCCGACAACGGCATCGGTATGACGGCCGAAGAGATCAAGAAATACATCAACCAGATCGCCTTCTCCGGCGCCGAGGAATTCATGGAAAAATTCAAGGAAGCCAAAGACGCCAACGAAATCATCGGCCGCTTTGGACTTGGCTTCTACTCCGCATTTATGGTGGCCGACCGGGTTGACATCGAAAGTTTGTCGTACCAGGAAGGCGCCGAACCCGCGCACTGGACCTGCGACGGCAGCACCGAATTCGAGCTAAGCGAAGGCAGCCTGACTGAACGCGGCACCGAAATTACCCTGCACGTCAACAAAGACAATGAAGAGTTCCTGAGTAAATACCGCCTGCAGGAGATCCTGGATAAATACTGCCGTTTCCTGCCTGTGCCGATCATTTTCGGCACCAAAACCGAAGAAGAACCCGACGGCGAAGACGAGGAAGGCAAGCCGAAATATAAATCGGTTGAAGTTCCTAATGTGATCAACGACACTACACCGATATGGACCAAATCGCCTAACGATCTGAAAGACGAGGATTATCTTGATTTTTACAAGCAGCTTTATCCGTTCTCCGAAGATCCGTTGTTTTGGATCCATTTGAACGTGGACTATCCGTTCAACCTGACCGGCGTACTGTACTTCCCGAAGGTGAAGAACGAGTTCGATTTCCAGCGGAACAAGATCAAGTTGTTCTCGCGCCAGGTATTCATTACCGATGAGGTAAAAGACATCGTACCCGAATTCCTGATGCTGCTGCACGGCGTGATCGATTCGCCGGATATCCCGCTGAACGTGTCGCGCAGCTTTTTACAGGCCGACAGCA
>JAFDZK010000451.1 GCA_018267005.1 Bacteroidota bacterium | reverse complement strand
TGGGCGGCAATACCGCCTATCCAGTCCATGGTCTGTTTCATCCATATCTGCATTTGCTCGGGCGACGCTATTTTGG
Source organism: Bacteroidota bacterium (assembly GCA_018267005.1). Taxonomy (GTDB): domain Bacteria; phylum Bacteroidota; class Bacteroidia; order Sphingobacteriales; family Sphingobacteriaceae; genus Mucilaginibacter. Next base: position 2,372 of record JAFDZK010000451.1, on the reverse strand, counting down.
TGCCGTCTTCATGCCTCATAATTAACGCATACTCTTCCATCTTTGTCAAATTTAAAAGTTAATGAATTTAATGAATTATAACCCGATGTCAAGCATGCACGGCCGAATTGGACATTGAATCTGAAAAATTTTTCGCAAAAAAAAACCCACTTCTATAGCGGGCTTGCTGTATTATTAATTAAGCGTTCAGGCTGTGACGGCAAACTGACCGACTTTGTAGCCACCGGCCGGCATGCGGAAGGCTATGTTAATGCGATTCCAGGCGTTTATCGCGATAACCTCCATCGTCAGATCGATCAGTTCATCTTCGGTAAATTGCTGCCTTGCCTCGCGAAATACCGCATCGGGCACATGACCCTCGCTTAAATTATTAACAGCCTCGGCCCAGGCAAATGCGGCGCGTTCACGATCCGAATAAAACGGCGTTTCACGCCAGGCGTCCATCATGTACAGCCGTTGTTCGCTCTCACCCATCGCACGAAGATCCTTCGAGTGCATATCAAGACAATAGGCGCAGCCATTGATCTGCGATATCCTGAAAGATACCAGGTCCAGCAGATGTTTTTCTATCGGCGATTTTGCCAGGTAGGCTCCCAAACCAAACAAAGCCTTCATTGCGCCTTGTCCTTTTTCTAAAAAATTGATCCTTGGTTCCATTTTGTATGAACATTTATACCCCAATATAGATTGAAGGGCGCGGAACTGGACAGCGCCGGAAAGTTTTTTTTAATATCTGCCTCGTCTATTTCAAAACACCGCGGCAAATAACATTTGTCGTCATTAAAGGTTGTTTATAATAAAGTAAGTCTATTTTACCTCAAACCTAATTTTCTTAGAAATGTTAAAATATAACTAAAAGTAAAAAGATAATGAAGGTAACATATATTTCAACCTATCCTCCGCGCGAATGTGGTTTGGCGACGTTTAATAAAAACCTGATCGGTGCGATCGCTTCAGGCGCCGGCGAAACCATGGCATCCGTTATTGCCATAGACGCCGGCAGCAATGAAGACGAATATCATTATGCCGATGAGGTCAGTTATGTTATACGCCAGGAAAGCCAGGATGATTATGTTAAAGCTGCTGAGTTTATAAACTCGACGGATACAGATGTCTGTATACTACAGCACGAATTTGGCATCTTCGGAGGTGATAGCGGCATATATGTTCTTTCGCTCATCAATCATATCGAAAAGCCCCTGGTTACTATTTTGCATACCGTGCTCGAAAAGCCGTCGGGTCAGCAGAAGATGATCATCCAGGGATTGGCCAAACGATCGTCAAGGCTTATTGTAATGGGCAGAAAGGCGATCGATCTGCTGGATAAGATATACCATATTTCCCGCGAAAAGATTGAATTCATCGAACATGGCGTACCGGATATCGACGCGCCGGCCATAAACCCGCTTCAGGCCGACCCTTTATTCAGCACCCGTAAAGTACTGCTCACGTTCGGGCTTATCAGCAGGAACAAAGGCCTCGAGACCGTCGTGAGAGCATTGCCCGAAATCGTCGAAAGGCACCCGGAAGTTGTATATGTCGTGTTGGGCAATACGCATCCCGGAATAAAAAGAAATTCTGGTGAAGAATACCGCGATTACCTGGTACAATTATCGGGCGAACTTGGCGTGCAGAATAACCTGGTATTTATTAACCGGTTCCTGGCTGAGGAGGAACTGGTCAATTATCTTGCCCAGGCCGATATATTTGTGTCGCCGTATCTTAACGAGGCGCAGATCACAAGCGGCACATTATCATACGCAGTAGGCGCCGGCGCAGCAGTAATTGCCACGCCCTATTGGCATGCGCAGGAACTATTAAGTAACGGCCGCGGCCTTCTTTTTAATTTCCATGACGAACGCGGCCTTGCCGCTGCGGTAAACGAACTGCTTGACGATCCGGAAAAACTTAGGGACATTAAAACGAAAGCATACAACTATGGACTAAATTTAAGATGGCCCGTTATTGGAAGGAAATACGCTTCGGTACTACGGTGGGTGATCGAAAATGCCGATTTCGGCGAACGCATCTTTATGCAGGTGATCGACACCGCGGTTATCCCTGAATTCAGCCTTGACTATGTGCGGCGCCTGACGGATCATACCGGAATCGTACAGCATGCCAAATATGGTATTCCGAATTTAAAGGAGGGTTATTGCGTCGACGACAATTCCCGCGCGTTAATTATGGCGCTGATGGCCTGCAAATCGGGCTATAAGGAGGCTCCTGAATTGCTTCCTGTGTATATGAGTTTCCTGCACTATATGCAGGATGATAGTGGTTATTTCCGAAACTTTTTAAGCGCTTCAAGAGAATATCTTGACGAAAAGGGCTCTGAAGATGCGTTTGGGCGTACAATATGGGCCCTTGGG
>JAFDZK010000450.1 GCA_018267005.1 Bacteroidota bacterium | reverse complement strand
AGTCAATAGTGAATGGTCAATAGTGAATCTTTGTACCCGTCAACCAATATTGACTATTCACCATTGACCACTCACTAAACGGATTCACCAAGCAATCCATCCAACGCAGCATTATGCCGGGCATGCCTGAATTCGGTGATCGTCATTTCAGCGACCTTATGCTGATAGAATGTATCTTCTGTAATGATCTTTTCAACTTCTTCCCTTGATGCGGCATTCGCAATGAGAATGCCTCCGGTGGGCGGCACTTTACGGCCCGTGACGATAAACGTATTGTTGTCAATGTACTTCTTCAGGTACGCAACATGGCCCTCGGCGTGTTTTTCAACTTCTTCGAGCGGGGCGGTGTAGTGGATGTCGATGATGAACATAGGTGTGAATGTTTTGTGTGAATGGTCAATAGTGAATGGTCAATGGTGAATGGTCAATGGTGAATAGTCAATATTTATTAGGGGAATCAAAAATTCACTATTCACTGCTCACTATTCACTAATTGGCCAAATAATTGGGGATGCCAGCTATCCTTAAACGGCACTTCCCATTTGGTTTCCAGGTCGGCCAGTGTGGGCACCAGGTTATTGAACACGATGGTATTGTTGCCGATCTTACCTGCCCTCAATAATTCTTCGAACTGGTGGCGCGGTGCGGATAAAACCTTCTCCCCCTCACGGTAAGCAAAGTTAAAACGGTCGAACAAATTGATGCCATATTGCTGTTCCAGTCCTTTCAAAAAATTAACCGACTTGTCGATCGAGCAGCCGCTGGCACCAGCCTGGCTTTCATCGACCACGAGTATCAAAAAGCGGTTATACCGTACCTCGGCCTTCGCCTTCAATTGGTGATTATGTGCTGTCCATTCCGTTGCGAAACGATCAAGGATATTTTGTATTTCAGCAGTCTCTTTGCCGGTCAGTTCCCGGTCCGCCTGGTATATCCAAACCCGTGATTGTTCAGAAAATTGCATAGAGCAAAAATACCCTTTTTATTAATTTAATCGTAAAAGGGTTGTCATGACAGGATCACTTATTATAAAACGCAAATGGGTCATCGCTTTACTCGCGATCATCCCCATTTGTGCCTTTAAATATGTGCAAGGGTCGAAAATGGGCGAGCAGGACTGGTTGGACTGGAGCAATAAATGCCTTAATCAGTGCTATGATCCGTCGAACGAAGCCAAATTGGTGAAATGGGAATTATCTATAACCCCCGACCATTATTTGCGTTTACGAAAAACTTTTCCACACGAGCGGCAGGAATATTTTTCACTGCAATTGCAGCGCTTTAGCTACTTGGATTACTCCGGCACTGATGCCTCGGGAACGCTCGAATTCAAGGCCGATACCGACGATATTATCGTGCAAACTTATAACGATCCAAAGGGCGATATAGACTCAACCACATCGAGGCTCGAACTGCCTGTAAAGAACATGCAGCCGGAAAGATTGGATAGTTTAAGGGCGGCGCTTATGTTTTTGAAGTCTGCTGGGTTATAAAAATACAAAAGGACGGGGACAACTCCTTCACCGGGCGAGGGCAGGATGGGATAGCTCGAATTCGTTTAAATAAAAAACTTAAAATTCCTTAACTTTATTCAATCATAGTTCATCCTAAATACCATGAGAGCCTTATTTACAATTGCCTTTGGCATAGTTTGTCTTTCAGCATCCGCACAATTATTATCGTATCCAATTGGCCAAGATAGCCTTATTGATATCGAAAGAGTAATTAAACTGCCTGATTCAACAAGATCAAAAGATGATCTGTATAATGAAGCCCGTTCCTGGGTATCGAAAACATATCCTAACAGTATTCAGGTGCTTCAATTGGAAGATAAAGCCAGTGGACATTTGATCTGTAATGGAAAAGAATTTGTGTTGTCGGGCTTTAATGGCGGCACATATTTAAGTTATACACTTGAAATATGGGTAAAACAGGGTCGGTACAAATACAAGGTCTACAACCTTGATTTGAGCGGCGAAAATTATGGACCGCTTAACGATTGGTTTTGGGCTTACAACCACGATAAATTCAATAAGAAAATACTTGAATCGAAAAAGGAAGCTAAAAAACGCTACGAGTTACTATTAAATGGCTGCTATATGAAACTCGCCCCAATAGTCACAAGCTTACGGAATGCAATGGCAAGTGATATTAAACCAGATAATTTCTAATTGATTTGATGCGAACTAAAACTTGAATGAGTAAGCCATTGCCATTATCGCTGCTGAAACACCTTAAAGAAAAAGGCGAAAATCAGATGCATGATATTGATGCTGTGATTAAAAAAGCATTTTCAACCGATGAACAACGAATAGCTTTCCTTGAATCAATTCAAAAAGACAATTATATCAGGTATAGATATTATGATGAAAAAAAAATCGATGCATTCGATGAAAACTATTTGCCCAAATTTTATGCAGAAATTACTCAACCAGGAATACAACATTTAAAGTCAATCGGAGATAGGACAAGATCAAAATGGAACTTGGCA
>JAFDZK010000044.1 GCA_018267005.1 Bacteroidota bacterium | reverse complement strand
GGTTAATTTTTGTTTTCTTGAAAAGTAATTTTATAATTACAAGAACATTTTTGCCTTGGAATAATTAAATTCGAAAACTATTGGTTAACAGCCTTGTCCAATGCAACAACTTGATAATCTTGCCCATACCCATCGTCCGCTGTGGCATAATTTCCTCCTTTGCTGCGGTATCATCGGTTCCGTTTTATTTTCCATAGCTGTTTTCGGTTATGGCGCAATATCCTCCGATTACGATATGATGCGTCAACCCATCGGCGAACTGGAGCTTTTGGGTCATGGCTGGGTGCAGTCCGTTAATTTTGTTGTGTTTGGCTTATTCGTTTTTGCATTTGCCTTCGGATTATATAAAGAATTGCAGGGCGGCCTCGGCGCCGTGCTGCTGCCTGTGTTGCAAGCATTATTTGCCCTGGGACTGGTATTTTCGGGGATATTTATCCACGAACCGTTCCACACACCGTCCGGCTTGCTCGCCATCATCCCGCTGGTAATCAGCTTTTTTGTGTTCGCGGCTCGTTTCGCTGGCGACCCGCGCTGGCCGGGATGGGCAGCTTACTCTGTTACCAGTGCCTTAGTCATCGCGATTCTGTTCGCATTATTTTATTACGCAAACGCCCACCACGGCCGGTATGCAGGGGTTTTGGAACGAGGTGTAGTATTTACGCGTTCGCTATGGTTGTTACTGTTTACTATCCGATTAATGACCGGCAGCAGCCTCGGCCCTGAAATTAAAACAAATGTGACTGATCTACAGCCTCATTTAGCCGATCATCAATAAGCCTTTTAAAACGTTGCAGTTATGGCATAGCCTTTGAAGTAATAACCGTATGCCGGCCAAACACGCACACCCGGAACCTGCTGCAATGCAAACAATCAACTTTATTACTGGCAATGCCACAGCAAGGGCGCGTGTGGTGACCACTTGAGCATACGCTGTTGTTGCAATTTACTTACACGAAAAAGCTTTGACAGCTTTGATAGTAAATTAACAGGAAGTAAATATTTATCAACAACTGTGAGGGCTTAGCGGCATAACGGAACGGCCCGGACTGTTCCAAAAATAGAATGTGTAATAGATAAATTTAATATTCAGTTATGCTTTTACTTGGACTTATTGGTTTTTGCACCCTGGTTATTGGTATAGCGATAGTTACCGCCCGGTTAAATGAGAAAACGCCCTGCGACCATGATTGGGCTGAAACGGACAAAGGTTACAAATGCACCAAATGTTTCCGTAGGATCAGCCACCAGGCAATTGAAAAAGAAGAATTGAACGAAGAGCCTTACATAATGGAAGAGGCTTGATAGTCCATAGCAACTATGCCGGTGCTGCCCCTCATGCGGCGTTGGCAAAAATATCAACGAATAAAACTTCAAAATTCTACGAAGTTCGCAGAAAATTTGGTACAGCCTTGCATCTGTTGCCGCTTACTGTATGGCCCGCCAGTCTTTTTTTCGACAGCACAACACACCTTGTGTTAGGCAATTATTTTTTTTACCTAAAACAATTTTTACAATTAGCGGTTTAAAACAAGCAGAACTGTTTGCGCTCCTCCGCTAATTAATTTGCTATGAAAGACAGACCCGTCCTTGTATTAAAGTACATCAGTGCACATCGCGACGCCAAATTCGATTCAACCCTTACTGAAGCATTGAACCTCGACAAATTTGAAGTAAACGAAATACTGTTCAATCTTATTCACGAAGAGCTGATAACCGATAGCAACGGCGTTTTGCGCGTAACCGAAAAAGGCGCTGCTTATTTAGGAATGCCGGCAAAATAACTGCTATCGGTATCTCTGCATTTGCTTAAACGGGCGCCTTGTTGTTGATCAATGCCTTTTCCTGCCCATAGCCTCATTTGCTATCCGTCAAAAACTTCACTTTCCACCAGTTGCGTTAACACGCTTCTCAGCGCAGCTTCACGGACCCATTGTTGCTCGATGGCGCTGGCATCCTCGCGGTACCAGCGGACAGGTTCGTTTATTTCAATGCGGGTTTTAAAAACGAAGCCTTTCTTCGGGTGCGTTTTAGTGCCTTCATAACTGTTCAGGCCCTCGGCCCTAATCATTTTAGCAAAATTTTTCAGGCTGATATCCAGTCGCAGGCATTCGTCGAGCGAGTTCTTAAAATCCTGTTTATCCTCGAGCCACAGGATCAAAGTTTCGCTGCAGATCTCGTGGTCGGCAATGCTGATGCGGCTGTAATCATAGTCGACTGAAATGATCAGCCACCACAGCTCGTCTTTTAGTTTTTGGGTTAATTTTATCATGATGGTTTAGGTTTCCTCCCCGTCCCCTAAAGGGGAGATTTTTGAAATGACGCCTCGTAGGGACAAGGCTTAGGTTTAATATGCCCCATTTAGAGCGATAGGGCGTTCGGGCGTCCACCCCGGCAAATACTTTCGTATATGGGCGATGGTTTGCCGGTGTTTGTTGCAGGCAGCCAGGTAAGCCTGGTAGCGGAGCATTTTTTCGGTTTGGCCGGAGCAGGCGGGGGTTTGATCCCGCAGGGCGGAATAGGCGAGGCGCATAATGTGATAAGGTTAGGTTGTTAGATCGTTAAATTGTCGGATTCATGATATCATCTCCCGGGCCACTCTCCTGCTGGCGGCTTTGCTTCGTGGCCGTGCAGGGAGAGCGGTAGAAGAAGAGATGAATGATCATGGATTGTGACAAGGTTAGGTTTGATGATAAAGGTTAGGTTTGCCTATAGCTCGTAATTAACGGTCATGTGTGGTTGGCTATTGACCGTGGGCCGTCAACCACAGGTTCGACTCGCACTTTTCTGTAAATTCTTGAATTTCATACTTGTTATTTTCAATGTTTGTTGTACTTTCGTGTTAATCACACAGCAAATATAAATAATAATCTGTGTTATTGTAAAGAAATAAAGAAAAAGTTATCCACAATTTATGGAAGATCAGTTCAAACCCAATAAGGTAAAACGAATACGCCCGGAGACGCTGGAGTTTATAATCCTGTATAATCAGCTCAGGGGCAGGGCTTTTAATGGTAACGCTGAGCTGGCGTCCGTATTGGGCTTCAATTCGCCTGCGTCGATAACCGAGATCATCAAAAGCCGGCAAAATATAGATCCGGATAAATTGCGAATTTTTAAAGAAAAATACAGAGATTTTATAGTTGCTAAAAAGACTACAGAAAATCAGCTGCCTGCCACGCTGGGTTTCGAGGGCATACCGATGTATGAGGTCGTGGCCACGGCTTCGGGCGTTGAGGTTTATAAAGATATCAACGATTCAACTCCCATCGGGCACATGAACTTTCCCGGTATAGAGGATTGCGACTTTGCCCTGCCGGTTTGGGGGCACAGCATGTATCCTTATTTAGAGAACGGCTGCTGGGTAGCGCTGAAGGTGATACACGATAAAAAGATATTGCCCGGCGAGGTGTACTATATCGAGTGGGGCGAATACCGCATGTACAAACGCCTGCTGGCAGGCGACAACGACGACGAGGTGATAGCCCATAGCGACAACGTGACCGAGATGATCGGTAACCGGCTTAAATACGCGCCGTTTGTTATCCGCAAAGACGAGATCAAAAAGCTGTGCTTAGTGAAGGATATTCATAAGAAGCATAATCATTGACGGGAAGGCAAGAAGCGAAAGGGCAGCTTTATTTTTGCCTGATTTTGTCAAGTAATGCTCGCTTGTTTGTAAGTCACTGAAGTTAAAGAAATTAAAGCCCAATTAAATCGGCGTAACGGTTGGCGACATTTGTCACAACACTTTCACATTTAGCGAATTAAAGCGGGCAATTACAGGATTTATCCAGAATTGTTAATTAACTTGATGTATTAATTTAGCTTTTAAATTAATTAAAGGGGAAAAACAGCCGGGTGTAATGTCCGGCTGTTATTTTTTATTGCCTTTTTCATTCCTTTCGCACAATGCGACTGTTCACTTCTATTTCGCGGAGCAAGCCGGGTGAATCCATGGTACTGCTAAAGCTTTTGTTTGGGTTCGACGCCTGGAGCTTGCTGATGTCCATGTCGGTCTGGTCGAGTTCTTTGAACAGGCTGTTGATCTCTTTGAGGTGCGAGTTGAAGAATTTTACCTTGTTGTTGTAAGCGTCGATCTTGTAATTGCTGGCCACGGCAGCCGGCTGTTTGGAAGTATCGGGCGCCATCGCCGTATAAGGCGACAGGTTGTTTATCGTAGTTTCTATCGGCACCAGCGAAGGCGTGGGGTCCTTGGGATCGAGCGCCTGCAGCGTAAGCTTTACCGGATCTGGATTGTAAGCTACCAGGTTTTTGTACTCATCTATAATAGCCTCTGTAATTTTGTGCTGGTTGGCGTAAGTGTCGGCTATGATCTTGTTTTTCACATTGTTCTTAAAGCCGTTGAACAGCAGCGACGTAAAATCGTAGGCCTTCGTTCGTAATACGGCTCCCTGTACCGAAAAATAGTTGCTCAGCGATTTTTCCTTGGTATACATTACACCAAGGTTGGTGGCGAAAACCTGCGCCGGCGTATTGACGGACAGATCGGCCTCGTTGCCGAAACTGTAATATTGTTTTCCGAATATTTCGAGGTCGTCGATCCGTTCGTACGACGACAGGAAATAAAGCCGATAGCGCTGGTATTCCTTGTCGGGGTTGTTGATTTGCGCGTAGCAGTTTTGTAAAAAATCCTGCACGGCTTTGTCATTGAATACCTGGTAAATAGTAGCGCTGGGCGTGGGTTTCCAGCGTATAAGCGACAGCCGCGCCTTAAAATCGAGCTCGGCGGTGTTATTTACCCGCAGCGAGTCGAACATCCGGGCCACGAAGTACGCCACCTGTGCGTTGGCCATGCCCCTGCGTCCGGCGTCGACCATTGCATCGAGACTGTCCTGGATCGTCAGGTAGGTTTCGCTGCTGTTCCAGAACGACGGCTCGAGCGGCGGCACCAGCAACTGGTTCGTCTTCGTGTCGACGAACAGGAAAGTACCCAGCGGGTAGATGTTCTGGAAATTGTTTTCGAGCATGGACAGGCTGCTCATGGATGACGAGTCCATTTTCAGCATAAAGTTCAGCACCTTATTATGCTCCAGCTTTACACTCAGCCCTTCGAGCGATTCAAAACTCGATGTTTGTTTCTCGGGTATGATGATCGGCACATAGGTCGGCTTGCCTTTGTCTTTTTCAAGCGAGGCGAAATCTTTCTTTACCATCACCGAAGTTTCTTCCTCGGCGTTCTGACCGTAAAAGAAAATGGTATCGCCTTTGCCGATCGAAATGTCTTTCAGCCTTTCTTCGCCAGGTTTAAGGTTCATTAGTGCCTTTACCTTAAACTTGCCGGATTTGTGCGCGATGCGGTAAAAAACGGATATCTGGTTTTTCCCGTTATTTTTAATTCTAAACTTAAAACCTTCGGCGTGAACGTTCCACGGCAAAAAGATCAGCAATGACAGGAGTAAAAGCGATCGGGGCATTAGCCCAGGTTTGTATTTATAAGCAGACATAGGATCATATTTTTTTGTTAGCAGATAAAACGAAAACGCCGGCTATTGGATTTTAGTTTAGGAGGACTGAAAATGGGCCGAACAACACCCTCCCCGAAATGGGGAAGGTGTCGGAACCGGCCAGGCAGATGCAGAGCCCTTTATTGTACCAGGTGAACTTCAACACGGCGGTTCTTTTCCCTTCCGGCTTCGGTTTTATTGGATGCAATGGGATGTTTGGTGCCATGACCATTTGCGGTGAGGCGCGAGCCGTCAATACCGGCATTAGTAAGGTATTGCTTAACGGCGTTAGCGCGGTCGACAGACAGCGTCATATTGTGTGCAGCCGTACCTTCGGCCGATGCATAGCCGTCCAGCGTAAAAGTGGAGCTGCTGCCCAGCTTCATTTGCGAAGCGATGTGGTCCAGGTCCTGTATGGCATCGGTGCGGAGTACCGACGAGTTAAAGTCAAACTGAACATTAGTAAAGTTATAGTCGGGCGTGGCCGGAGCTGGCGCCGGAGCAGGCGCCGGTGCAGGTTTTGCGGGCGGAGGCGGAGCAGGTGTAGCCGGCTGAGTTTCGGTAACGGCAGGCTGTTCTTTAACTAATTTTTTTTTGGAATGGCACGACTGCATAGTGAAGGCGAATGCCCCCAGCATGAGACTGTAGCAGATTGCTTTGTTTGTTTTCATTGTTTGTATTGATTTTAAATTATTTGTGATTATTGGTTGCCACACGGCAAAATGCAGGGCAAAAAATGCCGCAGCAAACTGTCGCAAAGCGTTTGGTGAAAAAGAGCTGCCTTGATAGGTTTTAGCGCGTCATAAACGCAAGTTGCGCTGGGTTATGCAGACCTCGTCAGCGCGGATGGGATGCTGTGATATAAAGACGAAGGCGGATGTAAACATGACGAACAGGCCGCCTATAAAGAAAAATACAAAGGGGATGCCCGCAAATTTAATATCGGGGATGGTAAAGCGGTCCACCTGTTCGACGATGGATTTGTCGACCCTAACTAAGTATTTGCTTTGACTGTCGGTGCTGTTCAGCCGTGTATGCTCAAAATTTTTGGCCCTTGTAAAGGCCGACTGGTACTGGTAGATATAATAGGATGGGCTTATTTTAATAAGCAGAAAAATGATGAGGAACAAGACCGTGAAGTACTTGTCGAGTCGATTGTTATTGCTGTAGCGTACAGACATTTCGGGGTACGGAGGCAAAATTACACATTGTACTTAAATGTACAAACGTAAAGTAAAGTTTACGGAATTATGCCTGTCAGGGTTTTAATTCTACTGGCAATAACGCTCCGGAGCGAAAAAATTATATAAATATCAATTTATGCGGTATCCTGGACCTCTGCATACCGACGGCCCGGCTCATTCAATGTATCTTCAAATCTTTAATGGTGAGTATTTCGGCAAGTTCCGCGGCAACATCAGTGCAATCGGTGTGAAACTGTTTGCAGCAGCAAAATATGGTCATGGTGTTTCCCGAAATATGCGCCTTCGGTTTGGTGCGGTGGTCCGGGCAGGAAATATTTTCCAGGGCTGCTTTAAGCAGGTCTAAATTCGTCGGTGTTGACACAGGCGGATCGGCTAATCGGGTAAAGCTAACAAGGCCGATTAATACGCATCACGTAGTTATACTTGCGTTAATTACCTGTTTTAACATGAAATAAGACAAGTCTTGTCACGGCCTTCGCAATGTCGCCCTGCGTAAATGTTACTGATCATCTTATTTGCGACAACTTCAGCCGGGCAGGCTGCGGCTGCAGCCCGGAAATCCGGAAATGTCAGTTTGTTGGCTTTTGTACCACCATTTCCTGCAAAAAGGCTATTACCAGCATAGCCAGCACTGAGAGTACCCAACCGAACAGCACCTGGCTGCCAAGCAGGCTGATGCGCTCTTCGGTCAGGCGCAGCGAACGGCCGGTTACCACGGTATAATCTTTGGCTCCTACAGTGACTGTTGCCTGCCTTATACCCGGGCGGGGCTGCCAAGTCACTGCGTCGGCGCCTTTGCTGCGGGTATGGTTCAAAACACCTTTTGGAAATTGCGGGGCCGCTCCGTCAAGCCGGGCACTGCTGGCGGCCACGTTGCCCTGCATGTCGTAAATAATGAGCCAAAGCGCCAGGCTTCGTGAAATTTCGACCTGGGAGTTTGCGCCGGTAAGCGTTTTCGGGTCGGCGCCTTTATCCAGGGCAAGGGCGGTATCTTCGGCCACCTGGAACTGCGGGTCGTTGGCCGACATGCGATAGCTTTGCTGTACGGTTACATACACAATGCCACAAATTAGCGTGATCATGGCGGCATAGCTGAACCAGTTTCTGAATATCGATGCGTAGTTTTTCATTTCTTCATGATTTTATAAAAGTACTTTGTTTTTCAAAGTAAAAAAATATAAATGAGATTTACAAGAGGGAGGGAGGATAAATAGTTGATTTGATGGTTAGTGCATAGCAGATGGCCGAAAGTCCATGATTTGAAACTGTATTGACTATGGACTATCGACCATGATGTATGGCCGTTTCACTCACTCGCTCCTCAAACTCTTTACCGGGTTGGCCGAAGCGGCACTGAAACACTGCACGACGATGAGGGCGAATGCTACCGCCAGGATAAAGAAACCAACGAACAGGTAGGGCGCCGCGTTCTGCTGAAAGCGGTAAGCATATCCCTGTAGCCAGTCGGAGGTAAGCTTATAGGCGACAGGCCAGGCGATTAGGTTTGATGCCAGGATCAGCAAGCCGTATTCTTTCAGGAAGATCGATATAATACTACCCGCGTTTGCGCCGAGCACCTTGCGTACGGCAATTTCCCTGGTGCGTTTATTAAGGGTAAAGGCCAGCACACCGATTATGCCGGTAAAAACGATGAGCAGGTTCAGACCTGTAGCCAGGTCTGCCGCTTTTTTAAGCTGCAATTCCGACTGGTATAGCGATTGAAATTTGTCGTCCATAAAAGTGTAATCAAAGCCGGCGTCGGGAAACAGTGCCTGGCACTTTTCCTGTACGGCTTCGATGGTATTGCTAACGTCCGCGGCGTCCAGTTTTACAGATAAATAGCGGTACGCCCGGGTGAACGGTTCGTTTACGCCGGCCAGCACCAGGGGCTGCACCCGTTCCTTTAACGACCCGAGATTAAAGTCCTTCACTACGCCGATCACGGTTTCGGCAGCGCCGTTCAAAGCGCCAATGTGCACGGTCTTTCCAACGGGCGATGTCAACCCCAGTATTTTTACGGCTGTTTCGTTCAGCAATATCTTACCGTTGGCGGCGCCGGCGTTCCCGTCGGCAAAAAAGCTGCCCTCCGTAACCTGCAAGCCGTATGTTTTAGCAAAACCGGGGTCGACGGCGATAGAAACCAGGCTCGAAAAATTATTACCATTGCCCGGATAAACATTAATGTGGCCGCCCCCGTTGCCGTCGGGAATGTCGTACGACAGCGATATGCTTTTTACGCCCGGGATAGCCAGGAACTGCGGCCTCAGGTTTTCCATCTTCACGATACCTGCCGAGTCCCACTGGCGCGGCAGCGACGAAATAACCATCACCTGGTCCTTATTGTAACCGATGTCCTTATTGAAAAAGTACGACACCTGTTTTGATACAGTTATGGCGCTGATAAAAACCACGATGGCCAGTGTAAATTGCGTTATCAACAGGGTTTTGCGCACCATAAGGCTGCCTTTCACGGCGTCCATTTTGCCCCTTACGGCATTGGTGATGTTGCACGAGCTTAAAACCAGCGCCGGGTAGATGCCCGCGATGATCCCCGTTAAAAATATCACTACAGCCAGGAGAGCTATCTTCTTTAAACCCAACAGCCAGAAATGCTGCAGCTTAGTATTTAACATGCTGTCAAAAACCGGCAGCAACAATTCGTAAAGCCCGGCCGACAAAACCGCCGCCGCCGACGTAAGTATCAGCGCTTCATACAGGTGCTGCAGGATGATCTGTTTGCGTGAGCCGCCGAAAACCTTCCGCAATCCTATTTCCTTTAGCCTGTACACCGATGTACCTACGCTGATGTTGACAAAATTGATGATAGCCAGCACCAGGATAAAGACCGCGATGATGGTTAACGTGGTAAGCATTTTTTGCACCGTGGCATTATTGTCCTTTAAATAATAGTCGCGCATGGGCGCCAACTTTACTTTCAGGTAGCCTTTTACAAATGCGGGCTGGTATTTTTCGAGTGTCGACGCGAAAGCTTGCTCCAGGTTTTCAGGTGTAACGCCATGCTTTAGCTGCAACATGCTTACCATGTACACGTTGCTCCAGTTATCGCCTTTGTCGCCGCCCTGGAAATACTGGTTGGCATCCATCGGCAGGTACACATCGTAAGCCGTGCCCGTAAAGTTGGTTACTGTATTGGCGGGTATGGTTTTTAACACGGCCGTTATGGCAAAGTTGTGCTTTTGCCCGTCGGCCGGCGTTTGAACGGTGATCACTTTGCCTATCGCTTCGGCGGTGCCAAAGAATTTTCGGGCGAAATTTTCAGTTACTACCGCCGATTGGTTATTGTGGAATGCTTGCTGCGGATCGCCGTAAAGCAATGGAAACCCATACATGGACACCAGGGTGGTGTCGCCCGCCGCTATCTGGGTGCGAAAATGCTTGTCGCCCGAGGATACGATATTGACAACTGCATCAAACCGGTAATAATTTTCAACCAGGTTTGGATATTCCTCTTTGATGGTTTTTGCCAGCGGTCCGAGCGTTGTAACTGGTATCCCGATATTTTCGCGGCTCCAGTCGCTTTTTATTACATACTGGTCCTCAACGTGCTTAATGTCGTGGTTTATGGCGCTTTCGTTAAGAATATAAACCCCTATCAGCATGGAAAAAGTGATACCGATGGCCAGGCAGAAAATATTCAATGCTGAAAAGCCCTTATTTTTTAAAAGGTTGCGCCAGGCGATCCTGATATAATTTTGCAGCATTTTAATTCGTACCTAAAGTTAATAAACAAATACAACTGGTTCACTGTTTCGTAAGGTCGGCTTATTCCGAACGCAGGCTCTTCACCGGGTTGGCCAAAGCGGCTTTTATGGTTTGGAAACCTGATGTAAAAAGTGCCATAAGCAGCATCCCGCCACCGCTCAAGGCGAATATCCACCAGCTAATAGCTGTTTTATCGGCAAAGCTTTGCATCCATTTGTTCATCGCCCACCAGCCCACCGGGCTGATGATCACGAAAGCCAGAACGATCAGCCAGGCCATTTCGGTCGAAAGCAGCACGACGATTTGGCTCACGGTTGCGCCAAGCACTTTCCGCACGCCGATTTCTTTGGTGCGCTGGCTCGTGGTATAAATGGCCAGGCCAAGCAGGCCGAGGCAACTGATCAGTATCGACAATCCTGTCGCCCAGCTTAGAAGCGACGAAGTACGTTGCTCGTTTGCGTACAGTTGGGCAATGCTTTGGTCGAAAAACTGGTACTCGAAGTCATCGTCCGGATAAATCTCTTTCCATGCTTTTCCCATCGACGCAATGGCAGTTTTCCATTCGTTACCACCTGGCGTTTGCGGTTTCAGGGCAATATGAAATGTGCCGTTGAAATAGAAATTAGTGCTGGTTAGGATAGCTAACGGTTCAATGGCTGCATGTATCGATTCCTGGTTGAAATCGGCTACGACGCCGACGATACGCATATCCTTGTCGCCGTTAAAATTGCTGATCATTTTGCCCACCGCCTCGTGCGGGTCTTTAAATCCAAGCTGCTTAGCCAGGGTGTTATTGATGAGGAATGCCTTTGAGGTGTCGCCGGGCAACAGGTTACGTCCGGCTAATAATTTAATATGATAAACTTTAATATAGTTTTCGTCGCCGAATTTTTCTCCCAGGTCTTCAATTTTGATCTCTTTTTTTCCGTCTTTATAAGCGCCTTCCGTACTTTCCGGGTCATCTGAGGCCGGAGCACTCCGTCCCATACTTACCAGGTCGACCTGTGGCATCGCCTTAAGTTTGTTGAGGAATACCCGGTTAAGATTTTCCTGGCGGTTTTTCCAGGGTGAATTAATGATCAGGATGGCGTCTTTCCTGAAACCCATATCCTTGTGGACGGCATAATAGATCTGCTTGCTTACCAATATTGTGGCCATGATGAAAAACTGGGCGATGGCGAATTGGGCTACCGTAAGCGATTTTCGCAGCATAGCATTGCGTGTTTTGCGGCCGCTTTCGCCAGCCTGGTTTTTAATGGCCGAAACCGGTTTGGAGCCCGAAAGCACTAAAGCCGGGTAAAAGCCGGAAGCCAGGCTGACTACCGTCACGAGCAGAAAGAGAAATAAGATCAGGTTTGGCTGAAAAAGCAAGTTTGCATCGACGCCCTGCGGGATAAAGCTTGCAAATAAATTAAGTGCGGCCGGTGTAATAGCCACCGAGATAATAACCGAAACGAGCGTGATCAGAAAGGTTTCGCTTAAAAACTGGAATATCAGCTGCTGTCGGTTGCCGCCCATGGTTTTGCGTATGCCGATCTCTTTGGCCCGCTGGGCCGATTGGGCGGTCGTCAGATTAATAAAATTGATACAGCCTAACAACAAAAGGAAAAGCGCTATCCCCGACAATTCATACAGCGTTGTTTTATCCGCTACACGGCCGCCGTCAAAAGTTCCGTATGCTGCGTTGAAATGGATATCGGCCAAAGGCTGCAAAGCAAAAGCTTCGGTTACACCCGGCCTTGGTTTGTTGTTCTTTCTTTCTATATCGTTGATCTGTCGCGCAATGCTGGCGGTGGTAACTTGTGGCGCTAACTTGACGAAAAGCTGGTATTCAGGACTCGTACCTCCCCAGTTTTGAAGACGCAATTGCTGTTTTAACGATGGGTTTGAAAAAGCTGTCGGAAATGATATAAAATCGTGAAAGGTGAAATCGGTGTTTTGCGTAATAGTTTGCACAATACCGCTCACCGTGGCTTTTAAAGTGTCATACACCACTGTGCGGCCAAGCACTTGCTCGTAGCTTATGCCTGGGAAATACTTTTCGGCCTGACTGGATGTAAGTACTACATTATAGGGCGCTGAGAGTGCCGATGCTGCCGACCCGGCAAGCCATTTATATTGGAACAGTTTGAAATATTCGCCGTCGGCCACTATTACGTTATCCTGGATTTTGAACCGCGATGCCGGCCTGTTGCCATTCGGAACCGTCACGTTCGGCTGTGAGAGCCTGAAAATGGGTGCTATCTGCTGCAGGCCGGTAACCTGGTTCTTTACAGCCCACGGCAGCGGACCGCAGACACCCGGGTTATAACCCGGCGTGCCCGAAAATGAAAAGTTGGTCACCACGCGGTAAATGCGCTCGCCGTTCTTATGGAACTTGTCAAAGGTGAAATCATAGTGCACCAGCAGGTAAATAACCAATGCAGCGCTTATTCCTATCGATAAGCCGACGACGTTGATCAGCGTAAACAGCTTATGCCGCCCGAAATTTCTGAATGCGACTTTGAAATAGTTCCTTATCATAGCTTGATCACTTGGTCATTTAGTTAATAGGTTATTGGTTAACTGCCACCGCTCCCCGCCTTTCCCAAAGGATCACGAACCATGAGCTATGAACTTCCAAGAATATCGTGCCGATATTGCAATATGTTGATTATTAATGCATTGATATCGAAAGATGTGTCCGCCTGTATCGAAAACGTACACAGGCACCGTACGCTTTTGATTGTCCGGTAGTGATAATAAGATCAATAAAAATTCAGTAGATTTAATTGTTCTTTTTTTAGCCGTATCGATCGTTAACCTAATTCTCCATACCATGTACATTGTTCGCGACATTATGTATCTCAAATTCGGGCATTTCAGGGACGCCAGACTTTTGATGGAAGACGCCATGAAAGCCGGGTTTATGCCCGAAGCCGTTAATGGTCGCATCCTGTCGGATTTCACCGGCGATGCCTACCGCATGATCCTTGAGCAAAGTTTTCAAAGCCTCGGCGATTACGAGCAGCGCCTGCAGCAAACCATGAGCGAAGCCAAGTGGAAAGGCTGGTACGAGCAGTTAAAGCAGCACGTAGACCATTCGTACCGTGAGATATTGAGGGAAGTGATGTGAACTTGTCTGGCGGGGAAATTATCGACTGTACGTCATAAAATTTGACACAATAACCCGATAATCGGCGGCTGCGCCAAAATCGCTATTTTAGCCGCATGACCATCCGACCAGCCACAGTTGCTGATATACCCGGCATTATGAAACTGATAGCCGAAGTGGTGCCCGTTATGCGCGCCTCAGGTAATTTTCAATGGGACGACACTTATCCCAATGCGGCCGTGTTTGATGAGGATATTGCCCTGGGGCAACTTTGGGTGGCCGATAATGACGGGGACATTGCCGGCGTAAGCGCCATCACCACCGAACAATATCCCGAGTATGCCGAAGCAGGGTTGGACATAACAGAAACCGCGATTGTAACCCACCGGCTGGCGGTAAGTCCCCGTTACCAGGGCCAGGGTGTTGCCCTGCGACTGATGCAGCAAGCCGACGATGTTGCGGTCAGTCGTAGCATAAAAGCTTTGAGGGTTGATACCAATACAGCTAACCGGGCTACCCAAAAGCTTTTTCCAAAAGCCGGTTACCGGTTTGTGGGCGAAATGGGCCTTCACTTCAGGCCCGGGCTGCGGTTTTATTGCTACGAGAAAAGGCTGGATTGATTTTATATACCGGGCGAGGGAGTAAAATGCCATGGCTTACTGCGTAGAAGCACGCCCTTAGCAGTGAAATTTTTTACGTCATATTTTACTCTGTCTCTTGCATTTATAAAAAAAAGCTGTAGCTTTATAACCCCGCTTATGCAAAGTAATGCCCTACAGCCTTTTATCAGTAATTTCAGCGTCGGCAACTGGATGCAGACGCTGGTATTTTATACCCTGTTGTTGCTGATGCTGATGGTGATACTGGCTCAACTGGATATGCTGCCAATAAGGCTGCTAAAGCGACAGTCGTAATTGAAACCAACCGATTAGAAACTTAATAAAAAAGCCCGGCTGCGAGATTGCCGGGCTTCTTTTTTTAATGGATACTACTTCTTTTGCGGTGGTTTTTTAGTGGTATCCTTTTTCATTCGTTTTTCCTTCTTGGTGGTGTCCTGCTGCATTTTCGGATGTGCCACCGAAGCAAACGCCCCTAAAGAGAATGCCGATAGTATCAGCACTGCCATCAGTTTTTTCATAGTTTCTACCTTTTAAAATTAATCAATAAGAACAATTACAAATCCAACACGACAGTTGGCCTAATGTTTTGTTAAAATTGTTAATTTTAAAGAAATTTTAATTGTATAGCAGACGGTTAAAATATTGTGCAATTATTGGCGCGTAAGTTTCCCTGTAAAATTCTTATTGCGCTGCCGGCTTATATCTGATCGATTTTATACATTTACCAACAAACCTGAAAAATAACCGACATGAAAAAAATTCTCATAGCATCTGCCTTAATGCTGTCCTGCGGCAGCGTATTTGCCCAGACCAATAACGAACTGACGTCCAAAGAAAAGAACCAGGGATGGAAGTTGCTGTTCGACGGGACCACTACTGCCGGCTGGCATAATTACCTGAAACCGTCGGCAGGCCCGGCATGGAGCGTAACTGACGGCGTACTTTCCCTTAATCCCTCCGTAAAGGATGGCCGCGGCGATATTGTTACCGACGGCGAATATGAGAATTTTGAATTGTCAATTGACTGGAACATATCCGACGAAGGCAACAGCGGTATCATGTTCCTGGTGCACGAGGATAAAGCTTTTGACAATACCTACGTAACCGGGCCGGAATACCAGTTACTTGACGATAAAAAGGCCGAGGATAATAAGCAGGCCAATCACCTGGCCGGATCGCTTTATGACATTATCGCGCCGTCAAAAGAGGTCGAGAAACCTGCCGGTCAGTGGAACCACACGGTGATCCGCCTGAAGGATGGCGAGCTTACCTTTTGGCTTAACGGTGTACAGACCGTGAAAACCCATCTTTGGGACGCCAATTGGGCCGAATTGGTAGCTAAAAGTAAGTTTAAAGGCTGGAAAGGCTTTGCCGAGTTTCACAAGGGCCATATATCATTGCAGGACCACGGCTATAAAGTATCATTCCGTAATATAAAAATACGCCAGTTGTAAAATATCTTTCTCATGAGGCCCGATGTGGACTGATTGTAACCCTTATGCTTTTTGAGCGTATAAAACCGTAAAGGTGTTGTACGCGCCTTCGCGATCAAATTGGTAAGGGGGCCAATCATTCATAACGTTGAAAAAGATCTTATTTGTTCTGTTCGCTGCCGCGTTAATTGCCGGCTGCCAGAAGGATACGGGTACCACGGTTAATATCACATCAAGCGATATCGCCGCGATCAACAACCAGCTTAAAGGCGCCTGGGTATTTCCGGTGCAAACCATGAGCATCGTTGATTCGGCGGGTAAACAGCTTGCTGCTAACCAATACCGTACCGGGCCTGCGTTTCATTTCGACGGCGGCTCGCATGTGGTCATGATGTCGACGCTTAGCATCAATAAGTCGGGCATCTACACGCTTTCGGCCGATAAAGGTTATATCTACCTCAACATTACTTTTTCGGACGCTACAGTGGCTAAATACCAGATACTGCAGGCTGATGGAAGCACGCTGAAGCTGAGCTCGTTGCAGCCAACCACTTATCTTAGCGGCGGCAATATTATTGCGGCCAACAGCCTCACCAATATTTCGCTTCAGAAGCAAAACTCTGCCGATTTGACGGCCAGCCTGGTGCGGGTTAAGGTTATAAGCGACTCGAGCTTCAATGCGGGCGTATATGTTACCCATAATGTAGCTTTCCCGGCCGATACCCTGACCACCCTTGGAACGACGGTACAAAATACGACCGGTTCATTCACCTATTCGTTCGTCGGCCATTCGGGCGACATTTTGAAGGTCGACGTTTTTGGCAGCATACCGAAAACAACCTTCTGCGCCTACTACAACGGGATGCCTATAGATGGCAAGCTGGATACCAACTACAATGAAATTGTGACCGGCAGCGGCTGGCGCATACCGTAAAAGACAGTTCATAGTTTATAGTTAATAATGAGGTTCATGGCCTGCGATATGCAATAAGATCGCAGGCTATTGAATTTTTTAGAAACGGTTGTAACCTGTTTTGGGCCAATGCCGTACAACAGTTTAATAAGGGCCTTGCCGGTCCCGGATAAAAAGCTTTTCAATTTGGATTTATGGGTATGATCAACGTTTTTTATTTGTTTGTTACAGTTGGCGTTATCGCTGTTTTCCTGATCCTGCAATATGAAAAGCAAAACCGTAAAAAGGTGAACGCTATTTTACGCGCCAATAAAAACGTACCTCCATTGTTCATGCTGCGCTCGGCCGAATTGAAAGTGAATGCGATCAGGGCTGCCATCAGCACACCCGGCTCGCCGGTTGCCGACCGCGACGAAGTGCAAAAAGCCATCAAACAGCAGCTCGATCAATTAATAAACGACTATACCGGCAGACATATCACCCTGGCAACCTACTATTCCAAATTAGGAGCCTTGCTGATCAGCGTAAACGAGCTGAAAGGCGTACCTGTTGAAGCAGAAGCTTAAATCAAAATTATTTCCCAACGATATCGCTGCCCCATATGCTGTGGGGCATTGCTATTTTTATTTATACCTGCTTTGACTATTATTGCAAAAAAGAAGCATGTCTGACGACGGAATAATAAAGCGCCTGAAGGTAATAGTTAAAGAGCACGGCGGACAGCTTGCACTGGCCAATGCCATCGGCGTCGACCAGGGTTTTATCAGCAAGGTCATCAACAAAAAGCAGGATGTCAGCTATTACCTTATCCGGAAACTCTGCTTCCAGCTCAAATATTCGCCCGAATGGCTCATCATCGGCACGGGCGAAAAGAAACTCGATAAACAGGATTCGGCCAAACTGATCACCGAGATACAAATGCTGCGTACAGAAGTGGATATCCTGCATGCCCGGATGCGTGTTTACGAAATGGAGCTGAAGGAAATGAGGGAGCAGCTCGGCGGTATGGAACAGAAAGCGGCCGGATGACTTGTTGGAGGGGGAGGATGAGTTCAGTTACCAATGCTACCCTATCAACTGAAATTGATATGATCTTGTACCGTTGCCAGTCCACCGGGTTCCTGGCAGGCCCGGAATTCAATTGTCGCTGATGATAGCCTGCTTCTTTCGCCGCTTGTTGACGCTGTGGGCTCTTAGAAAATTGTAGGTCACACAAAATCCCATGTACTGCGTGCTTCGGCTGCTGTTAGTGCCGTCGATAAAAACATACCCCTGCAAAACAGCCACTGTCAAATTAGCCGAGATGTTAAAATTTATACTGTTGCCTATTTCGGTCATTAAACCCTGTTTCGCCCCAAAAATATAGCCGCCGCCAAGGCAAAGGCCCTCCGAAAATCTGCCTTTAGAAAAAATATTGATCGTCGGCCTGAATTCAATAAACCTCGATGTGTCAACGCTGTGTGCGTAAGAGCTCAGTTGGCCGGAAGCGAGGCCGATATCAAATATGCCATAAGTACGCCCGAATTCAAGCGACGGTGAAAAACGTTTCGCAAAGCCGCCCTTGGTATTGACAAACGCGTTCGTTGTGCCCGACAGGTAAAAGTAACGCGGTTCCTTGTTCTCTTTGGACGTATCTTTTTCGATCACCGTGTCTTTGCCGGCTTTTTTATCGCTGCCGTGATGTATAAGCGCTTTGGAACCAATTGGCACCGCCGGGTTTGTTTGCGCCAGGGTAATGACGGCGCTAAAAAGGAAAATTGCAGTAAACAGTTGTTTCATAGATTGTATCCGGGCAAAATTGGTAGATAGACATTTGATAAACTGATTTGTTTGGCCGCATAGGCTAAATAGCCTAATATGCTGGTTTGATTTAAAAGTTTGGACATGTAAACGGCAATTTTGTCGAATTAAATTCATTTTTATAATTAAATACTTGAATAAAATTCATAATTTATTTAGATTTACTGAATGATTAATGAAGCGGAATTTGTATTAGATAAAACCGACCTGCACATTTTACGATTGATGCAGGAAAACGCACGCATCAGCAACGCCGATATGGCGCGCGAGTTGGGAATGGCGCCGTCGGGCGTATTGGAGCGGGTGAAAAAGCTGGAACAGAAGGGAGTGATACAGCAATATACGGCGCATATAAATCCCAACGCACTGCAGCAGAAAATGCTGGCCTTTATATTCATGCGGGCCGCCGACGGTCCGGGCTGTAACGATACAGCAAGGGAGCTGGCCCGGATACCCGAAGTGCAGGAGGTGCATCATATAGCCGGCGAAGACTGTTATTTGGTAAAAGTGCGCACTTACGACTCATCGACGCTGATGGACCTGATGCGCAACAAGTTTAGCAAAATACCCAACCTGCTCAGCACACGTACAACCATCGTGCTGGAAACGGTAAAGGAACAACAACAATTGGTTATACCCGAAAACTGAAGTATTATGTCACCAAACTCCGGCAAAAACGCCTCTACATTAATGGTAGTCATTGCGTTTGCAACTGTTTACCTGGTATGGGGCTCTACCTACTTTTTTATCCGCATGGCTATACATGGCCTGCCCGCTTTGCTGATGGGCGCTATGCGCTTTTTTACAGCCGGTTTGCTGATGTTGCTCTGGTGCATTGCCAGGGGCGAGAAAATATTTATTAAAAAAAGCCTCATCAATTCGGCTGTCGCCGGCTTGTTGCTGCTTCTGGTTGGCAATGGCATCGTCATTTGGGTTGAGCAGGTACTGCCCAGCGCTATGGTCGCCATCCTGGTATCCGCCGCGCCGATATGGTTTGTTTTGCTCGACAGGCAAAACTGGCGCAATAATTTCCGCAGCCGGTCGACAGTAACAGGCCTTATCATTGGCTTTGCCGGGGTTATCTTGTTGTTTGGCGAGCAATTAGAAGGTATGTTCCGCGGCGGCGATATGGGGATTAAACTTTTATACATGGGGCTGCTGATCATCGGCTCAATTGCCTGGTCAGCCGGATCGCTGTATGCTAAACATAATCCGAGTGAAGGTTCGGCGCCGGTGAACGTGGCCTGGCAGATGGTTATTGCAGGCGTAGCTTTCGTGCCCGGGAGTTTACTCAACCACGAGTTTTCCAACCTGCACTTAGCCGCGGTGCCGGCGCAGTCGTGGTTTGCCCTTACTTATCTTATCCTGGTCGGCTCCATTGCAGCTTTCAGCGCTTATGTATGGCTGCTCCAGGTCAGATCTGCAACCCAGGTAAGCACTTATGCCTACGTAAACCCGGTAATAGCGGTAATATTGGGTACGCTATTTGCAAACGAACATATTTCGTTGTTACAGATTGGCGGACTGGCGGTCATCCTCATCAGCGTGCTGCTTATCAACCTTACCAAATACCGCAGCAAACGGCAGTTGGCCGAAGAGCACGGACCATCGAAAAACGAGCTATCCCACATCAATACCGAAAAGGCGCAGGATGCGTTGCGCGTGGCCAGCCGGGTTCGATGACGGCTTTACTGTAAACTTATCTTTGCATGCCGCGTTTGCCTGGACGCAATCTGTTCAATGACCTGCGGCTGAATAGGTTTACTGATGAATGATCGCACGAAAGGATAAACGTTGGCCCTTTCCATGTCCTGTACACGCACCGACGATGTAAGTACGTACACGCCGATATTCTTGCTCAGGCTGCGCTGCATTTTCATCATATCTTCCAGGAATTGCCAGCCGTCGTAACCGGGCATGTTCAGATCAAGGAAGATTACGTCCGGCAATTTGTCCGGCTCGTCATGATGTTCGGCGATATATTCAGTTACAAGGGAAGAGTATGTGGTAAAGGTGGTTGTTTCAAAGTACTTCCTGCCATGCAGTAAGTGTTTCATTACAAAGTGATCGACTGGATCGTCGTCAATAACAACAAGTTTGCTCAT
>JAFDZK010000449.1 GCA_018267005.1 Bacteroidota bacterium | reverse complement strand
GTATCAAAATCAAGGTAACCATTTGCTGAGATGGTTGCCGCGATGGTTTTTTGTTTCGGAGTTATCGCGGGGACGGATGATACGACAGACGCATTAACGGGTTTTAAAACCGTAGTCAGGCTGATACCGGCTTCTTCACTGGCCTGGCCCGTTTTTTTCACCAGCGTCATGCCGCAAATGGGGCAGGTTCCTGGATGGTCTTCGAGCACTTGTGGATGCATCGGGCAGGTGTATTTTACTGCCGGTTTTACCTGGGTTACGGCAGGTTTTTTCTGACCATCCGAACAGGCAAAAAACAACGAAGTGACCAATAGTATTGCTATGATCGCCTCAATACTTTTCAAACTCTTTTTCATAAGCTACCTGTAAGGTTAATAATTCTTGTAAGCGGTCAAGCGCAGTCATTCTTGCCATTTGCAGGTCCTTTATTCCGTTGAGCACAGATGGCAGGTCGCCGGTGTTCTGATCATAAGCCTGCAGAGCCGTTTTGTAGCTATTTTGCAGGGCAGGGATAATGTTCTGCTGATAATTATCAAGCTGCCTTTTTTTACTGCTTAAGTCTGCTTTGATACCCGCCAGGATGCCTGCCGTCTGGTTTAGGATATCTTCTCTTTTTTGTTGTAGTTCCTCTGTTTCGTAGCGGATGCCCTTCAGATTAGCCTTATATTCTTTTGAGGCCCAGGGTGCGATTGGGATTGTTATCGAAGCCATCAGAACATACTGGTTAGGATTCCCTCCGTAACTAAACATATGTGCCGCTTGCAATCCAAAATCGGGTTTGCGCTTGCTATATTCCAATTGCGCATTCAATTGCTGTAAGTCAATATTTCGGGTAATGCCTTTGATATCACTCCGGTTATTGGCTAAAGCTGCTGTGTCGGTAATTACTGCATCGTAGTTTTTTAGTGCAATGGCCGTATCCACAGTGAAAGACACGTTTTTATCACGGTTCATTAAGGTATTGAGCAGGATATTCCGCTGGTTAATCCCGTCGCGCAATTCCTCCCGCGTATTGTCCAGCTCATACAACTCGGCTTTAGCCTTGTAGATATTCGGCAGCTTTTCTTTGTTATAGGTTAGCCGGATATTCGCATCTTTCAGCATGTACTCCAGCAGGCTTTGCGTTTGCTGCAATAGCGCAAGCTTCTTTTCCAGTACCACGCGCTCATAATAGTATTGCTTTGCTTGCGCAAACAGCTGATTTTTCAGATAATCTTTGTCTGCCGTTGTGACTTTGGATTGGCCTTTCAGGTAATCTTCCTTCGCCCGCAATTTTGCAGGGTTGGTAAACATCTGCTCGCCCTGGATCATAAACGAACCGGCGTTCGGATTTAATTGGTAAGGCACCTGGTATTGCCCCGCACTTAATTTTGGAGCATCAAGACTTTTTGCACCGTCAGCATAAGCATCCTGCGCCTTGGCTTTTGCATCATACGCTTGCAGCGATGGATTGGCCGCTACTTTTGCCAATACGCTGTCCAGCGATAAAGTCTGCGCACTGGCAAAGCTTGCTCTACAGGTGACTATAGTGAGTATAATTAACAGTTTCGCTTTCATGATTCCTTTACCTCCAATATGTCCAGCCTGCCGTGCTTTTTAAGTTCATATTCTTTCACCATCAAAAAGATCAGGGGCGTAACCAGTAAGATATGCGTGGATGATGTCAGCACGCCGCCAATCATCGGCAGCACAATCGGTCGCATCACATCGCTTCCCGTCCCGGTTGCCCACAGCACCGGCACCAGGCCAAACAAGGCAACGCACACGGTCATGAGTTTGGGCCTGAGCCGCTTTACCGCGCCATTCATCACATATTCGCGCAGGTCTTCCCTGGTGATCGTCTCTTTGGAATTGCCTTTTAAGGCCACCAGTTGCTGCATAGCGTCGTTCAGGTAAATGACCATCACGATACCCGTTTCTACCGCGATGCCGAACAGCGCTATAAAGCCGACTGCAACAGCAACCGATAAATGCACCCCGAAGAAATAAACCATATAAGCGCCTCCGATCAGTGCGAACGGGATACTGATAAGGCTAAAGAAAGCCTCCCTGATGGAATGAAAGGCGAAATACAGACAGGCGAAAATGATGACAAGCACAATAGGCAGGATCAGCTTTAAGGTACGTTCCGCCCGGATGAGATTTTCATACTGCCCGCTCCATTCGATATAATAGCCTTTTGGCAGAACTTTAACCAGGTTATTGAGCTTGTCCTGCGCTTCTTTAACGGTACTGCCCAAATCGCGGTCACGCACATTAAATAATACCGTACCGCGCAGCAGTGCATTTTCCGATTGTATCATGGCCGGCCCGTCGCTAATCTTGATGTCAGCTACTGATGATAATGGTATCGGGCCGAAATTCTCTGTTTGCACTAATGTGCGCTTGATGGCTTCGAGATTATTGCGGTAATCCTGCGCAAGCCGGGCATTGATGCTGAAGCGCTGCCTGCCTTCTACTGTAGTTGTCAGGTTCATGCCGCCCAGCGCGCT
>JAFDZK010000448.1 GCA_018267005.1 Bacteroidota bacterium | reverse complement strand
ATTTTTGAATTGACAGTTACAGATAATAAGGACAATATTTCGAACTTCACCGCATATTTTTATAAATAATGACCAAACTAAAGGAAGGCGACAAAGCACCCGGATTTACCGCTAAAGACCAGGATGGCAACACTGTTTCGCTTAGCGACTTTAAAGGTAAATCGCTCGTATTGTACTTTTATCCACAGGACGATACGCCCACCTGCACCAAGGAGGCTTGTAATTTCAGGGACAACTACCAGTCGTTGCTGACCCAGGGATTTTCCGTGGTGGGTGTAAGTTTTGATACCGAAAAATCGCACAAAAAGTTTATTAAAAAGTACAATTTACCCTTTCCGTTGATTTCAGATCCCGATAAAAAGATTATTGAGGCTTATGGCGTTTGGGGCGAAAAAATGCTATTTGGAAGAAATTACATGGGCACGCTGCGCACCACTTTTATTATTGATGGCAATGGGGTCATCAGCCACATCATAGAAAAGGTGGATAGCGGTAACGCTTCACAGCAGGTGCTCGACCTGGTGAAATAAATAAAAATAAATAACTATTTTCGTCGCAGGGCGAAATAAAATATTAAATAATACATGCCGGCACAGGTTGATGATGCAGAAATCTTGAGCAAATTCCGGGACGATAAAACCCGTAACGACGCCTTTAACCTGTTATTGAAAAAATACCAACAAAAGCTGTACTGGCATATCCGCCGCATGGTAATAGACCACGACGATGCCGACGACCTGGTTCAGGACACTTTCGTAAAGATCTGGAAAAACCTGCCCGGTTTCCGCAACGACGCCCAGCTTTACACATGGATGTACCGCATTGCAACCAACGAGTGCATTACTTTCCTGAACAGGAAAAAAATGAAAAACAACGTACCGCTGGATGATGTGGCTTACGAACTGTCGGATACGCTGGCCGATTCCAGTTATTTTAACGGCGACCAGGCCCAGCGCAAATTGCAACAAGCCATATTAACCCTGCCCGAAAAACAGCGGCTGGTATTTAACATGAAATATTATGACGATATGAAGTACGAAGAGATGTCGGAAGTGCTGGGAACGAGCGTAGGGGCGTTAAAGGCGTCGTTCCACCTGGCCGTGAAAAAGATCGAAAGCTTCTTATTGTCAAAAGATTAATTTTTAAATTTATTTTAAACCTTTGGGCCACACTTTTATCTATATAAAGATATGAAAAGCGATAAAGGGAATAGGGAATGGATAAACGATTATATGTCACTTAAACAGGTTAACCCCGATAACCCGTTTACAGTGCCCGAAGGCTATTTTGACAACCTGGAGGAGAAGATATGGTCCAATATCACGCTCGAAGAGTTAAAGGAGAATATACCCCATACTGGTTTTACCGTTCCCGAAGGTTATTTTGATGAACTTTCCGGGAACATACAGGCCAGGATAAATATCGAGGAAGCTGCCGATAAAGATCATTCAGGTTTTATCGTACCTGATAGTTATTTCGAT
Organism: Bacteroidota bacterium; assembly: GCA_018267005.1. Lineage (GTDB taxonomy): Bacteria > Bacteroidota > Bacteroidia > Sphingobacteriales > Sphingobacteriaceae > Mucilaginibacter. The sequence goes on along the minus strand of JAFDZK010000448.1, from coordinate 1,016 downwards.
GAACTTCCGGCACTAATCCAAAGCAGGATATTTGTTGAAGATACGCTGGACGGGCAGTCTGAAAGTTTCAGCGTTCCGGAAGGCTATTTCGAAAATTTAACCGAAAAAATATTAAATAAAACCGCCGCTGATGAGAAACAGGATCAAAGAGGCGTTGTAAGGCGCCTGTTCTCGTCAGTCGCTGTCAAATATGCTATGGCCGCATGTGTTATTCTTGCCATAGGCGGAACAATATTTTTGTCGGAAAATAATAGTGACCCGGTCGAACAACACAAGAATTCCTTTTTACACAAATCGCTGGCATCGGTTCCATTGGATGACATTCAAAGTTATCTGCAGTTGCACCTGGATGCCAACGACGACACCCATGCCTTGATGGATGAAGCTAAACCAGCCGACGCCGATAATTTAAGCAACGATTTAAAAAACGCTTTGGATAGTACGAGTCAGTAATATGTATAAATCGCCCCGACATATTTTTATATTGCTGTTTGTACTGGTTTTGGGTCTTAGCGGCTACGGACAGCTACGCCCCATTTTAAGGCCGCCGGGTTTCCGTGAAAGGGTTATCAGGCAGCAGCAGGCTGTTCAGCGGGTCGAGGTCGTTAAAGAAAGATACATTAGCCGAAGGCTTGACCTAACGCAGGATGAATCCGTGAAATTCTGGCCGGTATACCGCAGGTACCAGGCTGATATCGCGGCCATAATGGTAAGGAAGCGTATCAATAATTCGGCCTCTCAGCCCGACGGCGCTGAGCAGGTAAGAACCGAGTTAGAACTTGAGGGCGATCTTGTAAATGTCCGTAAAAAATACACCGACGAGTTCCTGAGGTTTCTTCCGCCTGAGAAAGTAAGTGAATTGTTCAAAGCCGAAAAGGATTTTAGGGATGAACTGATCCGGCAATTGCGCGAACGGACCCACCCTGCGACTACAAATCCGCCCAATTAATTTTCACATTTCCTCGTCTTGCGATTACAAGGGAGTTATTCCAGATTTATTTTTCAAATTTGATTCA
>JAFDZK010000447.1 GCA_018267005.1 Bacteroidota bacterium | reverse complement strand
TTCAAGTGTACTTTAAATATTTGCTCGCGGCCAACCAGGTCGGGCTTATCGATCGACACCTGCCGGTCAAACCGACCGGGGCGCAAAAGAGCCGAATCGAGCACATCCGGCCGGTTAGTAGCAGCCAGGATGATGATACCTGAGTCCGTGCCGAAACCATCCATCTCAACCAGTAATTGGTTAAGGGTGTTTTCGCGCTCGTCGTTACCGCCTACGATATTGTTTTTACCGCGGGCCCGGCCGATTGCATCGATCTCGTCGATAAATATGATACAAGGAGCTTTGTCCTTGGCCTGGCGAAACAGGTCGCGCACACGCGAGGCGCCCACGCCTACGAACATTTCGACAAAATCGGATCCTGATAAGGAAAAGAACGGCACCTGGGCCTCGCCGGCCACTGCTTTTGCCAGCAGCGTTTTACCAGTACCCGGCGAACCGATCAATAAGGCGCCTTTGGGTATTTTGCCGCCGAGCGCGGTATATTTTTTGGGGTTTTTCAGGAAGTCGACTATTTCCATTACCTCCTGCTTGGCTTCTTCCAGGCCGGCAACATCATTAAAGGTAACCGAAACCTGCGCCTCGCGGTCGAACAGGGTAGCCTTAGACTTGCCGATATTGAATATCTGGCCGCCCGGACCGCCGCCGCCGCCACCCGACATACGGCGCATGATAAATATCCATACCGCTGCAAACAGCACGACCATAATAATGCCCTGGAATAGCCAGTTGCCCAATATGCTTTCATGCTGCGTAAAGTCCATGGGAACCTTTTCGCCTTCCGGCCAGCCCGATTCCGCGGCGTTTACAGACTGTTTCAGGCTCTCGTATGAGGCATCGGTAAAAATATATTGCGGGCCACTGTTTGACGAACCGGTTAACGATTTTTGTTCCCTGACCTCGGCATATTGCGGCTTTCGCAGGCTGTCTTTCTTAATGTAAACTTCAACCATTACCAGGTCGCCATTTTTGTAGGCAACCAGGTGGTCGACATCGTGGTGCTTAAGCATATCCGACTCGAACTGCTGGTAGTTTATTTGTTTTGCGCTGTTCCCGCTCGAAAAATAGCTTACCGCCACCAATATCATGATCACAATGGCATAAAGCCACATGATATTGAACTTCGGCGGCTTTGGCGAAGGTTTCTTACTGGATATTCTCCGTATAGGTTTTGGGGTATCTGGTTTATTATCTTTCATTTCTTTTACAAGCTCAATCTTACAATCAATTATTCAAATTTCAAGGGGATACCGGCAAGACGCGCGGCCGGCTGGTTTAGTGACGGATATTTTTTAAGCGCTTTTATAATATTTGAATTCTGCATCGCCCCACAATTCCTCTACGCCATAAAACTCGCGTTTGTCCGTCCTGAAAATATGTACAACCACGTTAATGTAATCCAGCAAAATCCATTCACCGTATTCCAGCCCTTCCTTTCGCCAGGGTTCCTGGTTCAGGGCTTTAAATATCTCTTCTTCAACACTATTGGCGATGGCTTTTACCTGGGTGGCCGAATCGGCATGACATATTACAAAATAATCAGATACCGAACTTAGGATATTACGAAGGTCTAACCTCACTATTTCATTTCCCTTTTTTTCCTGGATGCCGTAAATGGCCAATTCAGAAATATAAGCGGATTCATTTAACGCTTTGTTTTTTACCATCAAAAAGAATTAGTTTTGAACGCTATAGAGTTTCGTATTATTACTTTGCAAAATAACATATTTTCAGGATTATTTGTTGGTCAAAATTTAATCACAATTCAACAGGTAGATTCAACGAATAACTTCCTCAAAGAATTACTGTCAAAATCTGAGCCATTACCCGAAGGAACGGTCATTATGGCAGAGAGGCAATATGCCGGCCGGGGCCAGCAACAAAACCGATGGCATAGCGAGCCCGGCAAAAATTTAACGTTTAGCATTCTCCTGAAGCCGGCCTTTCTGCCTGTTTCACAGCAATTTGACCTTACGCGGGCGATTAGCCTGGGCGTAGTCGAAGCGTTGCAGCCAATTTTAGGGGACAAACTATCGATCAAATGGCCGAACGATATTTACTATGACGGTAAAAAGCTTGGCGGTATGCTGATAGAGAATATTTTACACGGAAATAACATAAAAAATTCCATAATCGGCATCGGACTTAATATTAATCAGCAGGTTTTTCCGTTAGAAGTGCCAAATGCTGTGTCGCTCCGGCAAATCTTACAAAGAGATTATGATTTAAAGGCGCTATTATCTGACATTTGCAAAAATATTGAAGCGGCGTACCTTAGTCTCCGCTCCGGACATTTCGGGGAAATACGACATACATACCTCGAAAGGCTTTACCGGTTGGGTGAGACGAAGCGCTTCAGGGCGAATGGTGCCGAGTTTGAAGGTATAATTGAGAATGTCAGGCCCGAAGGGACGCTGGTATTGAGACGTGGTGAAGAGTCGCTGGAGTTCAGCACGAAAGAGATCGAATTTTTAAATTGATGAATACCAAATTATTGAAATGAAAAAAATATTGTTTTTTTTGA
>JAFDZK010000446.1 GCA_018267005.1 Bacteroidota bacterium | reverse complement strand
AGTTCGCGATAATGCCCCTGTCGAAGACCTGATAAAAAAATTACCGGGCGTGGATGTGGATGTGAACGGGAACATTACAACCCAGGGCAAGCAGGTAACCAAGGTGCGCGTAAACGGGAAGGATTTTATGGCTGGCGACGTGCAAAGCCTGACCAAAAACCTGCCCGCGGACGTGGTTGAGAACATCCAGATGATCGACGATTACGGCGACCAGGCCAATCTGACCGGCATAAAAACGGGCGAACCGGATAAAATAATGAACATCACCATCCGCAAAGACCGCAATTACGGTTATTCATTGCAGGCAACCGGCGGTGATGGTGAGGACGCGCTTCCTGCGAGCCAGGGCATACCCGACCACAATCGTTACCTGGGAACGCTGAATTCGTTCAGGTTTAACGGCGATCAGCAAATGGCGTTGCTGGGCAGTATCAACAATACCAACGTGAATACTTTTTCATTCGGGTCGCCGGGCGGCGGCGGCGGTTTTGGGGGAGGGTTCGGCGGCGGCGGGGGCCGGGGCAACGCGGCCCGTGGCGGCGGTAACAGCGGCAGCCTGGCTACTACGCAAAATGGCATCACCCAGGCACATTCGCTCGGCGCAAACTTCCGCGACCAATGGGGTAAGTACCTGTCCGTTTATGGCAGTTATAGCTTTGCGGATAACACTACATCGACCAGTTCGACGAACAATCAGCAAAACTTCAACCCTTCTAACCCCAGCGTGCAAGATCAGCAAAGCAACGAGGTAGACCAGAATATCAACCACCGGTTAACCTGGAATATGGAATACAAGCCGGATACCGTAAATTATTTGAAAGTAACTCCGACTTTTTCGTATGCCCGCACTAATACCAGCGATAATGAACAAAACAGCATCCTGAGACGCAGTGATTCCACTATATACAATTCGCTATCTACAGGCAATTCCCAGTCGCCCACCTACGGAATGATAGCTTTATATAACCGAAGGCTGGGGCATCGCCGCAATTTCAGTGTCAATATCAATTTTAGTTCGGCTACCAACAATCAATTTCAAAACCCGACATACGATTATATAAAAGGACTGCCGCCGGCGCCGACAAACCAGGTGATAAATGTGCACAGCCGTACCAATTCTATCGGAACAACGCTCTCGTATATCGAGCCGCTTGGAAAAACTACCTACCTGGAGCTGAATTATGCCTTCAATTATTCTTCCACAATCAACAATAAGCTAACCGATACTGCTGAAATATATGATCCTTCCATAGCCTTAATGCGAGATGATTCGTTAAGTACCGAATATAACTATACCTTCACCACACATCGTGTCGGCCTAAATTTCAGGAAAGTTCAAAAGAACTATAATTATACGCTGGGTGTGGCGGCTCTGCCAACGGTACTGGACGGGTATTCCCCGCTTACCGGGCTGTCGACCCATGTAAACTCATTTAACATTGTGCCAACGGCCAGGTACGTTTACAACTTTTCCAGGAGCCAGTTATTTAGTGTCAATTATAACGGGTCGCCCAGCCAGCCAAGCTTCACGCAATTACAACCGACGCTCGATTTTTCAAACGCTTATTACCCGGTTCAGGGCAACCCAAGGCTGAGCCCGCAGTTTACCAACAACTTTTCAATCCGCTATAACAAATTCAGCTTCAATACGGGCAACATATTTTTTGCCTTCCTTGCTTTACAGCAAATGAACAACGAGGTGGTTACTAATTCCATTACTTATCCCAGCCGTTATACGCCCGACCCTAAATTTTCCAACACCATTCTCACCCAGTATTTAAATGCAGACGGTAATTACAATATACGGGGCGCCCTATTGTGGGCCAAGCCATGGGACGAAAGGAAATTCACTTTGTATCTGAGAGCCAATGCCACCTACACTAACAGTATTGGTTATTTAACCAACATTACACCCGTCACCTTCGACTCGACTGCCGTACGAAATGTTTCAAAAAACCTGCAATTGACCCCCCAGGTACAATTTCGTGTCGACATTACGGACGTAATGGATGCGCAGATATTGACCAATTATGCCATAAACCATACGGTCAACTCGGTTAACAGCCCGCTGACGAAGATAGGGTCAAATGTACGGACCTGGAATATCGGCCTGAATGGTAAGCAATATATTTTTAAAGATTGGACCTTTAGCTACGATTATACCAAATCGATCAACTACGGCTATAGTTCGAACGTAGGGGCAACTAATCCCAATATATTGAATGTGTATCTTGAACGGCGGTTCCTGAAAAATAACGCCGCTACGATACGTATTGCGGCATTTGATTTATTTAACCAAAACACGGGGTTCTTGGCACAGTCTTCAGCCAGCTCATTTACCGAAACACATGTTAACAGGCTCTCGCGCTACTACCTGGCTACTTTTACATTGCGGCTGCAGAAATGGGCCGGCAAGGTGCCTGCGCAGAACTTTGAAAGAGGTTTCAGGCGCGGTGGCGCTGAAGGCGGCGGCGGGCGCGGAGGCAATCCAAATATGTGACTATCGAAATAATAAACGATTGGATAAATCAATGCGCGTT
>JAFDZK010000445.1 GCA_018267005.1 Bacteroidota bacterium | reverse complement strand
TGATCGCTATCATTACACAGTTCTGGAAGATCAGTACGCATGCCGCAGGGATGTTTGGCATGATGACTGTCCTGCTGCTGTTGAAGTATGATCAACCGGCCACCGGGTACGATGTTTTGTGCTGGGTGTTCGCGTTAGCTACCGTGCTGGTTTGTATATCCAGGGTCTATTTAGGTATACACACCGTCATGCAGATATTAGTCGGTTCAGCTTTAGCGACGGGTGTTACGATGATCGTCTTTTATATGTTTGGGAAGGGGATGTAATCACGGAAGTTTATCTTGCAAAAGTTCTTCAATTACGCCGAAAAATTCCTCATACAGATGATTAACAGTAACTGGCTTTAAGGTGTTCCTAAGTTGCTGCGAAGTGCTCCAAAATTGCTCCAAAACTGTTCAAGAGTATACCTAATTGTGCCGTTGATTCGACGAATTTATTTGATCCACCCCTGGTATTTCAAAAAGTCAACAAACTGCCGGTTATCAATCGATAGGATGGGCAGCCAGTCGCCCATACGGTCGCGCTGCCACCACAGGTGCTGCGGGTTGCCCGGTTTGGCGAAGCGATAACGGTACAACACGGCGCGGATATACCTGGGCGGCTTATTGGGGAAAGGGTTATCGGCAAACAGGCTCAGCGCATCCGGGTCGTTGTGCAGCAGCTTCCATACCAGGTTGTAGGTCCAGGGGTATTGGTCTGAGGTGGACATGGCGGCAAACCACATCTGCCAGTCGAGGTGCGGCTGGTAGGGCGCTACTTGAGGAGGCATTTTATCTAACCGGGTAGGCAGGTACTTGTACTCGTACTCCTTCCAAACGGCTTTATTGCCGGTAGTATCGTCCATAGTGCCCTCGAAAATAACATTGGCGCGCTCCAGTCCCACGCTGCCGAACGCGCCGTAGGTGTTCACTAAGTCGAGCGGGTCGAAGGAGGCATTCATAGCCTGTTCGGGCGAAAGGATATTAAGGGCTGGCTGGAAACTAAGTAAAATTACAATGGCCGTAACAACCCATGAAGTAACCACCATCGGCCTTGATTCTTCAGATCTTCCCGCTGCGTCTTCGGCACGGCTTACCAGGGCTTTTGGCAATATTTTCGCCCAAAAGCCATCGTCGAAACAAGCCAGCGCGGGAATAATGGTGAGCCAGTTGAGAAACGACAGGTTACCGCTGAAGATCAGCACCACCTGCAGCAATACCATGATAATTCCCGCAATGTGCCTGCCTATACGCGGCCAGAAGGCAAACCAGGGCGCTATCAGCTCGGCCAGCCAGTTGAACCAAACACCAAGGCGAAGTATCCCCCGCGGCAGGAAATGAAACCAGCGGCTCAGCGGGCCGGGTATAGGCTGCGTCTCGAAATGGTAGTAAAGCGCGGTGGCACTGCGCCATATTTTGTCGCCGCGCAGCTTGATCAGGCCCGAACCGAGCATGATGCGGAAAATAAGCCAGCGGAACAGAACGATGATCAAAAAGGGCGGCGGGCGTTTGGGAAACGGCCGCATGTCCAGCAGCGGGCACAGGAAAATGGCCAGGAAGCCGGTTTCGCCTAATTGTATTTCCCAGCCATAGCCGTACCAGTCCTGCCCCGCATGGACGATGGATAAGTACAAAAACCAAATGATGCCCAGCATCGGCGCATTGACGAAGCCGGCTACCATCAGCAGCGACAGGATGAACCCTATCCACGACACAGCCAGTAACGCGCCGTCCGAATGCCATATCCAGAATATAGAGGGCAACCGCACAAAGCCGGCTCCTGATGAGCCGAGTGCCTTGCTTACCTGCCCGAGATAAAGGTCCAATGGAAGTAGCCCGTGTGAGCCTATGAGCGGAATGATCTGGCTGATAGCGACGAGGAATGCTACGGCATAAACCATTCCAAGCAGCCTTAGAATAACAAAACGCGTGAGCCAGTAGGTTCGCGGGATATCGCGCGGACGCAGAACGATCCTGGTTTGGCGGTCCATGTCGGTTTATTGCCTAAACAAATCTAATCAAACTTTGGTTGACAGACAGGCAACAAAACGGATCAATCGCTATTTACCGAATCGATAATCGGCAACAATTCCATCAGGTCGTGAATGATGTGGTCCGGACCGGCAGCCTTTAGTTGCTCGTAAGTGTGCGCGCCGGTGGTAATGCCGATGCTCAGCAGGCAGCCTGCATTTCTGCCTTCCTCGATATCTATAGCTGAATCGCCCACCTTCATCACATTTTCACTATTGGCAATGCCAAATTGCTGCATTGCGTAACGGATCATATCCGGATCAGGCCTGTTTTTATCTACCTCGGTCGCGGTTACAAGCCCGTCAAATTCGACGCCCTGGTTCCACCCCAATTTGTGAAGGATCTGTTCGGCCGTATGCCTTGCGTAACCGGTATTAAGCACGGTTAAAATATTTCGCTCTCTTAAAGCGCTGAACAACCGGGCTGCATTATTTTGCGGGAGAATTTCCAAAGTATCGTAAGCACGCTCTAACCGGCCAATAAAATCCCGGTAAATACCGGCCGCAAGTTCATCATCATCTTTCCCGGTATGCGCACGCAAAA
>JAFDZK010000444.1 GCA_018267005.1 Bacteroidota bacterium | reverse complement strand
GTTGAAGCTGGTCACAGGGGTGCCAGGAAAGAAGTAGTAAGATGGATGATCCTTACGATCATTGGCGGTTTAATGTTCCTTGGCTGCCAGGCGCTGGAATGGACGCACCTGCACAGCGAAGGTTTTTGGTGGGGAAGTATTCCCGAAAAAGGAGAAATACTTAAATTTTTCCATCAACCATATCCTACTGATGCCGTTGCATCAACATACGGCCACCAGTTTGCCAACCTGTTCTTTACTATAACCGGATTCCATGGATTCCACGTATTCAGTGGGGTTGTCATCAATATTATTATTACGATCAACGTCCTCGCCGGTACTTATGATAAACGCGGCAGCTACCTGATGGTTGAAAAAGTAGGCCTGTACTGGCACTTTGTAGACCTGGTTTGGGTATTCGTGTTCACCTTCTTTTATTTGGTTTAAAAAGCGAGTTTTATGTCAGCAGAACATACAGATACATTACATGCGCATGGCGAAGAGCATGAAGGCATGAATAAAAAAAGAATATGGAATGTGTTCTTTGTGTTATTGGGAATTACCTGTGTTGAATTCGTAATAGCGCTTTACCTGGTGCCGCATGATATCATCCGGACCCATACCGCTAATCCTATTTATATCGTGCTTACGCTTGCGAAGGCATTTTACATCGTCGGTTATTTTATGCACCTTAAATTCGAAAAGATGGGCCTGATCTTCGCTATTATCGTTCCCGTGCTGTTCATCATCGGGCTGATACTGGTATTGACCAACGAGAGCCACCACTGGGTCGACCTGAGGTTATAAATGCGTAAATCCAGCCTGATAAAAAAGATATCGATCCTGGTAGTTGTTGTCATACTACCGGGATTTTTATATTATTTACTGGTTCAAAAAGGGAAAAACAGGTACCACCTGCTCCCGAAATACGGCCCGCGGACATTAGCCAAAACCACGCATAAAGTCGGCAATAAGGATGTGCCGGATACGATATTTCATACACTGGGCGATTTTAAGCTGACCGACCAGGACGGCAACCCGGTATCCCCCGCAACATTTGAGGGCAAGGTATTTGTCGCCGATTTCTTTTATACACATTGTCCTTCGGTTTGCGGTGTTATGAACGGTTACATGGACAGCCTCGCCCGCAACTACGCGCGTAACAGCATGGTTAACTTCGTTTCGATCACCATCGATCCCTGGCGCGACACACCCCAGGCGCTGAAGGCGTACAGCAAACAATTCAGCTCGTTCGGTCCGAAATGGAAATTTCTGACCGGTGATACCGCTACGATATACCACTTGGCGCGCAATGGCTTTTTAGTGAACGCCGTGGACGAAGGCGACGGCAATTTTATTTATTCGGATAAGATGATACTCATCGATTCGCACAGACGCATAAGAGGATATTACCAGGGAGCATCCTTAACGGACGTTACCCGCCTGAACGATGAATTGAAGGTATTGATATCCGAAGAATTACGTGCAAAGGAAACGCCTTTATATTGATTATGACAGATAAGTTTTTATTTCGTTTTGTAGCTGTAGTATCCGTTTTTGTTTTTACGCTTGTTGTCGTTCTCAACAGGCACTTGATTCCGGCTCCTGCCCGGGTTCCTTCGTTTGTGCATTACCTGCCTAAACTGAACGCCATAATCAACGGCACCTGCAGTATTCTGCTGTTAACCTCGCTTTATTTTATACTCCACCATAAAGTAACCATCCACAAAAGGATCAATATCCTTACTTTTTGTCTTTCTTCATTGTTCCTGGTATCATATGTGCTGTTCCATTACCTGAAGCCCGAAACTATTTACGGCGATCTGAATGGCGACGGCCTGTTATCTGATGCCGAAAGAACGGCCGCAGGCTCTATGCGCACGATATATCTTATTATCCTTACCTCGCATATCATATTAGCCGCCGGGGTTCTGCCGCTCATACTGCTCAGCTTTTACCGGGGGCTGAAAATGCAGGTTGAGAAACATAAGAAACTTGTCAAATGGACGTTCCCGATATGGCTGTATGTCACCATAACCGGTGTAGTGGTATACCTGCTTGTGTCGCCGTATTACCATTTCTAAACTTTGGTCCCAAAAGTTTGTTATGCTGAAAGGAATTTATCAGTAAATTTGCCCTATGAAAAGTCTCCGGATGGTGTTGGTTATTGCCGCTTTCAGCTTTATGGCTTTAGGCGCAGTACAAGTAAAGGCACAGTGTGCCATGTGTACCACCGCCGTCGAATCGAATCATGAAAATGGCGGTCGTGCTACCAAAGGGCTTAACCACGGTATCATGTATTTGCTGGCCGCCCCTTATGTGGCAGTAGCAGCCGTTGGAATGATCTGGTATAAAAAATATCGCCGGAAGAACGTTAATATTAACATTCCGCACGACAAGTTGAACCTCAATTAAGCGCAAAGCTGAAGGTCTGAACAAGGAAGGTAGCTGACGTTCACAGTAACGGTTTTAGTCTTTCACCTTTTTAGCTTTCAGCTTTAAATTAGCAAATAAATTCAGATATTCACGCTGTAATAGCTGCGCCTTCTTTCGCTGTACTGCCATGAAGATCTACCCTGATAC
>JAFDZK010000443.1 GCA_018267005.1 Bacteroidota bacterium | reverse complement strand
TTCTTTGGCTGGGAGGGCGTTTTCAATACCACCGGTTCGTGCTATGGGAATTGCGAACACGTGTGGAACTATGAGTTCGCATCGCCGTTCCTGTTCGGTAGCCTCGCGAAGAGTATGCGGCAAACCGAATTCAAATACGGCGAATGGGATAACGGGCTGATCAGTTTCCGGGTGTCGCTGCCGCTGCAGAAAGATCACAACTGGAAAGTGGCCGCCGCCGACGGGCAGATGGGAACCATCATGAAGGTCTACCGCGAATGGCAGTTGAGCGGCGACGAGGAATTCCTGGACAATAACTGGCCGGGAGTAAAGAAGGCACTGTCGTTTGCCTGGATAACCGGCGGCTGGGACGCTAACAAGGACGGCGTAATGGAAGGATGCCAGCATAATACCATGGACATCGAGTATTACGGTCCGAACCCGGAAATCGAATTCTGGTACCTGGGCGCGCTGAAAGCGGCGGCAGCGATGGCGCACCATATGAAGGATACGGAGTTTGAAAAGACCTGTCAAAAACTGTTTGAGAACGGCAGCAAGTGGACGGACGACAACCTATTCAACGGAGAATACTACATCCAAAAAATAACGCCGGTGAAGGATATCGCCGGGGGCCTTTCAGCAGGAATGGGCTCGAAAAATACCAGCAACCCGGATTTCCAGATCGGCGAGGGATGTTTGGTCGATCAATTGGTGGGGCAGAACATGGCTTTTGTTTGCGGGCTGGGGTACCTGGCTAAACCAGCGCATATTCAATCGGCGCTGAAAAGCATTGTCAAATATAATTCGGCCAAATCGTTCACCAATGTTTTTAACAATATGCGTTCGTACGCACTGGATAACGAAAAAGGCCTGATCGTAACCGCTTACCCCGACCCATCGAAACGGCCCGCTATACCGCTATCTTATTTTGCTGAAACCTGGACAGGTTTGGAATATACCGCGGCAACAGGATTATTCTACGAAGGCATGAACGACGCGGGCATCGCAGTGATTAAAAACGTGCGCGACCGTTACGACGGCTACAAACGCAACCCTTTTAACGAGGAAGAATGCGGCAACCACTATGCAAGGGCCATGGCGAGTTGGTCGGCCATACTGGCTTTGAGCGGATTCCATTACTCCGCGCCGGACGCCAGCATGGCGATCACTGCTAAACCGGGAAATTATTTCTGGTCGGACGGGTATGCCTGGGGGAATGTGCAAGTGAGTGAACATTCCGTCGCCCTGGAAGTGGACTACGGCAGACTGAAGCTGGAACAATTGAAAGTGGGTAATAACAAGGAAATCAAAGTCAAAAAGATCGTGAATGCCGGCGACAAGGTAACGTTTGATTTGCGGTCAACGCAGATGCAGCAAGGCCTTTAAGATTTACCAGGTATTTGATACCCGCATTTTAGAGACTAACTTTCGCCTAGCTCAGTACAACTGGTGATTGTAGGGATTCAGTCACTAATCACGAATTAAGGGATCACCAATCATCAAAATCCCTTACCTTTGCAGCTCCTAAATACTTCTGCTATGCAATATGATGTTATTGTTATCGGTTCAGGTCCTGGCGGCTATGTGGCTGCTATACGCTGCGCCCAACTGGGGCTGAAAACTGCCTGTATCGAAAAATACGCCACTTATGGAGGCACCTGTCTTAACGTAGGCTGTATCCCGTCGAAAGCGCTGCTGGATTCGTCCGAACACTACTATAATGCCTCCCATGCCTTCAAAACACATGGTATTAGCCTGGATAACTTATCGCTGGATATGGCCCAGATGATGAAGCGAAAGACCGAAGTAGTCGCTAAAAACACATCGGGTATCAGCTTCCTGTTCAAAAAGAACAAGATCGACGGTATACAGGGCATAGGCTCTTTCAAGGATAAAAACACCATCAGCATTAAAAAGCCCGACGGTACTGTGCAGGAAATAACCGGCAAGAATATCATCATCGCCACGGGTTCAAAACCGTCCAGCCTGCCCTTTATACAGATCGACAAAAAGCGCATCATCACCTCAACCGAAGCTTTAACGTTGACGGAAGTGCCCAAGCACCTGATCCTGATCGGCGGCGGCGTGATCGGGCTGGAGCTGGGTTCGGTTTATTCTCGCCTGGGTGCAAAGGTATCGGTGATCGAGTTTATGGATTCTATCATACCCACAATGGACCGCGGATTGGGTAAAGAATTGCAGAAAGTTTTGTCGAAACAGGGCATGGAATTTTACCTGAACCACAAAGTAACCGGCGCCTCGGTAAAAGGCGCTGAAGTAACCGTAACGTTCGATGCCCCCAACGGTGATAAAAAGGAACTGAAAGGCGATTATTGCTTAGTAGCTGTTGGGCGCATTGCCTATACGGATGGGCTTGGTCTTGAAAACATTGGCTTAAAAGTGGAAGAACGCGGCCGCAAAATTACCGTCGACGACCACCTGGAAACGAGTGTAAAAGGCGTATATGCCATCGGCGATGTGATCAAAGGCGCCATGCTGGCACACAAAGCCGAGGACGAGGGCACTTTCGTGGCTGAACGCATCGTCGGCCAAAAACCGCATATCAATTATAACCTGATACCCGGCGTGGTTTATACC
>JAFDZK010000442.1 GCA_018267005.1 Bacteroidota bacterium | reverse complement strand
CACCATCATTAGCGGGTCGGGCAAAAATATTACAGGCAAAGGTCCCGTGCGGACGGGTGTTACCGCTATATTCCCCAATGGAAAAGTGAACCATCACCCGGTATTTGCCAACTGGTATACACTAAACGGAAATGGTGAGATGACCGGCACAACATGGGTAACCGAATCAGGCTTTTTGGAGACACCGATCATGATCACCAACACCAACAGCGTTGGCGTGGTACGTGATGCTGTGCTGAAATGGTTCGTAGATAAAAACTGGTACGGCGATGAAAAAGGATGGTATACCTACCCTATCGTTGCCGAAACCTGGGACGGCGCAATGAACGATATTTACGGTTTCCAGGTAAAGGAAAGCAATGTTTATGAGGCGATGAACACAGCAGCACCGGGACCTGTAAAAGAAGGCAATATAGGCGGGGGCACGGGAATGCTTTGCCTCGGGTTTAAAGGCGGAAGCGGGACAGCTTCACGGGTGGTGACGATCAACGGCAAGCAATATACGCTTGGTGCATTTGCACAGTCGAACTTTGGCCGAAAAAAGAACTTAACCATTGCCGGCGTTCCGGTAGGCCAGGAACTGAAAGACACACTGAATTACGAGATACATGGATTGGCAAACTCTCACCACCAGGAAGGCGACGGCAGCATAATCGTGGTTATCGCGACGGATGCCCCATTATTGCCCCATCAATTGAAACGGATAGCCGAACGCGTGGCCTTAGGAGTTGGCCGGGTTGGCGGAAGGGGCGAAAACAGTTCAGGCGATATATTCATCGCGTTCTCGACTGCGAATCCGGATGCCTTCAACCGCGACAAATCGACACAAGTTGAAATGCTTCCCAACGACAAATGCAACCCGCTATATGAGGCTACGGTGCAATCGGTTGAAGAAGCCATCATCAACGCCATGGTCGCCGCTGATACGATGGAAGGTGTGAACGGTAACAAAGCTTACGCGCTGCCTCATGATGCGGTGATGAGGCTGTTAAGAAAGCATGGGATGGTGAAGTAATCTGTGGCAAAATTTAGTGCCGTTTTTTATTCAAACACGATCTTTCTTATCTCATTACCGTCAGTAACATATAAGTTTCCATTCTTATCAATGCATATGCCGTTTGGATCGCTGAATCCTGCGTTTGGTCCTTGCCCGTCAATCGAGGAAGAATTGTTGGTACTTCCGGCAATAGTACTCACCGTTCCATCAGGTGCGATCTTGCGAATTAACTCATTGTGAGTGTCCGTTACATAGACGTTCCCGTTGTTGTCGATCGCCAGGTCTGACGGGGCGTTAAATTTTGCGGCGGTGCCTTTCGCGTCCGCATAGCCGGCAGTACTTGAACCTGCAATAGTCGTGACGTTCCCATTACTGTCGATTTCTCTTATCTCACTACCATCTACTATAAACAGATTTCCATTCTTGTCAAACTTTATCCCTTTCGGGCTGCTGAGCGTCGCTACTCCCGGACCTCCATCTGTCAGCCCGCTTTGCGAACCTCCAGCAAAAATTGTCGCAGTACCATTTACATCTAATTTGGTGATATACCAAAATCCTGATACATATGTGTTGTTAGCAGCATCTTTAGCCACCCCTACCGGAGTAAAAAAAACGGGGTTAGAGCCCGTTTGATTGGAGACGATCTGTACCGTGCTCACCGACCCACTACTTGTTATTTGCCTGACGGAATTTTTTGCAAAATCAGCAACATATAAATTGCCTTGTTGGTCTAGTGTGATCCCCAATGGCTCCGAGAAACTGGCAGCTGAGCCCTTACCATCCGCAGTTCCGTAAGTTCCGCTGCCTGCCAATGTCGAAACCGTACCATCAGGTGTAACTTTCCGGACGAGGAAATCATTTTTATCCGATACGTACAAATTTCCGTTTGCATCTGCGACGATACCATAAGCAATACTGAAGCTTGCTGCAGCACCTTTTCCGTCAGCCGACCCTGACGTCGAGCTTCCTGCAAGTGTTGTAACCACAGCCGAAAGTTGATAAGTAAACAGTGGTCCCATCGAAGGCGTACCGCCGTTAACGGAAACCGTTACGTTACCTGTGCCTGCTCCCTGCGGTACCGTTGCAGTTATCTGTGTCGTTGTAGCTAATGTAATAGTTGCTGCCTTACCGTTAAAAAACACCTGGTCGTTTGCCTGCGTTGCACTAAAACCAGTTCCTGTAATGATAACATCTGTGCCGAACGGTCCCGAATTTACACTTAATGACGTAACAGCAAGCGCCGGAGCTTGTGGTTTTACAACCGGGTCCTTTTTAGAGCACGAAGCCAGTAAAATAACAAAGGCGAAGAGGAAACTGAGTTTGATAAGAGAATAACGCATAAGGATCCAGGTTATATTTCGGTGGCTAATATACAACACGAAGTTAATTCACCTAAAAAAATTTATTCTGTCAGTACCGTAAACTTAAAAGCTAACGGCTCAAAATGCCGGATCAATTCATCGATAAATTCGTGGCCCCATTTAACATAGAAAAGGCCAAAATTCTCCGTACGCTCCTGCAAGCTGTCATTGGGGAAAAGTTCGCTTTTGATCTGGTCGATCTGCTCCAGGCGGGTTTGAT
>JAFDZK010000441.1 GCA_018267005.1 Bacteroidota bacterium | reverse complement strand
GATCTCGTTGATAGCATCGTAAATGATCGAGTAAAGGCGGATATCGATCTGCTCCTGTTCGGCCAGCTTTCGCGCACCGCCCGAAGGGCGCACCTGGAAGCCGATAATGATCGCATCCGACGCCGAAGCGAGCAAAACGTCCGATTCGGATATTTGGCCCACGGCCTTCGATATGATATTTACCTGTATCTGCTCGGTAGAGAGTTTTAGCAACGAGTCAGACAAGGCTTCGATCGAGCCGTCCACGTCGCCTTTAACGATAATGTTTAGCTCTTTAAAGTTACCGACTGCCAACCTGCGGCCGATCTCGTCAAGCGTAATATGTTTTTGCGTACGCAAGCCCTGTTCGCGCTGCAACTGCATGCGCTTGTTGGCAATTTCGCGCGCTTCAACTTCGCTTTCCAGCGCATTGAATTTATCGCCTGCCGTCGGCGCGCCCTGCATACCCAGTACTTGAACGGGTGTTGAGGGCCCCGCGCGGTCGATCCGCTGTCCACGTTCGTTGGTCAGCGCCTTAACACGGCCGCTATAGCAACCTGCCAGTATCGGGTCGCCTACTCTCAGCGTACCAGCCTGCACCAGCACCGTGGTCACAATACCACGGCCCTTGTCCAAGGCTGCCTCGATAACGGTACCAACGGCACGTTTATCGGGGTTGGCCGTAAGTTCGAGCAATTCGGCTTCGAGCAATACTTTCTCCAGCAGCTTGTCAACATTTAAGCCGGTTTTAGCCGATATTTCCTGCGACTGGTATTTACCGCCCCATTCTTCGACCAGAATATTCATACCGGCTAATTGCTCACGTATTTTATCCGCATTGGCACCCGGTTTATCGATCTTGTTAAATGCGAAGATCATCGGCGCTCCGGCAGCCTGCGCGTGGTTAATAGCTTCACGTGTCTGCGGCATCACGCTGTCGTCGGCCGCTATCACAATGATCACAATGTCTGTTACCTGCGCACCCCTTGCGCGCATAGCAGTAAACGCTTCGTGGCCGGGAGTATCCAGGAAGGTGATCTTGCCTTTGTTATCCGGCAAAGTCACTTCGTAAGCCCCGATGTGCTGCGTAATACCGCCAGCTTCGCCGGCAATTACGTTTGTTTTCCGGATAAAGTCGAGCAGCGAAGTCTTACCGTGGTCAACATGGCCCATTACGGTAACTATCGGCGCACGCGGCTTCAGATCTTTCGGGTCGTCCGGTGTATCGAGGTTGGCCTCTTCGTCCTGCGGTTTTACAAATTCAACCTGGTAGCCGAATTCGTCGGCCACAATGGCCAGTGTTTCCGCATCAAGCCTTTGGTTGATCGAAACGAACATACCCAAACTCATACAGGTCGAAATGATCTGTGTGACGGGTACATCCATCATCGAAGCCAGTTCATTAGCGGTAACAAATTCCGTCACCTTTAACACCTTCGACTGCAGTTCCTGTTCCAGTGCCAGTTCTTCGGCCGACGCAGCAACATCGTCGCGTTTTTGGCGGCGCAACTTAGCCCGCTGGGCAAATTTGCCCGATTTGCCTGCGCCGCTTAAGCGAGCAAGAGTTGCCTTGATCTGGTCCTGTATTTCCTTTTCCGAAGGCTCTTCCCTCGGTGCGGAAGGCGTTCCGCCGCGGCGGAAGTCGCCCCGGCCATTACCGCCCGGCGCACCTCTCCTGAAGTCGGGCCGCCCGCCCGGGCCACCCTGCGGATGTCCTCCTTGTTGGGGCTGGCCCGGCTGATTATGATCGCCATGACCGCCTTCTTTACGTTTTCTTTTGCGTTTATGATCGGCAGCACTACCACCGGCATTTGACGAAGACGCCACCGGCTGGTTTCGCCTGTTTTGTTCAACCGGCAGTTGTATCTTACCCACTACGTTCGGGCCGCTCAATCGTTCGGCCTTCGCCCTGATCACTTCCTCTTCTTCAGGAGCCGCTGTTTGTGCTGGTTCCTGCGGTTCGCTCTTTTTTTCGGGCTCCTGTTTGGCCACCGGCGCCACTTCTTCCGGCTCCGGTTTTACAGGCTGTTCAACTTCCTTCTCCTTTACAGGTTCCGGTTTAGGAGCCGGCGGCTGCACGGGCGCGTTCAGGTCGATCTTACCCACTACTTTTACGCCCGGAAGGCTCACCTCGTTCCTTTCCTCCGCTTTCTGTGGCTCAGGTTTCGGCTTTTCAACCGGAGGCACAAAAGTTCCGGCGCCTTTTATCAGTATTTCTTCGTTCTCAAAATCTCTTCCACGCCGCGCTTCAACAGGCCGTTCCGGAACACCAACAGTTTCCTCCTTCCGTATCTTACCTATGCTGATCTGCTTGGCTTCTTCTTTTATTATTTTGTCGGCAGCAAATTCCTTGAGCAGGGTATTATACATTTCACTGTCCAGCTTGGCCATTGGGTGTTTGTCAATTTTGTAACCCTTTGAAGCCAAAAAGTCGACAATGGTGTTCATACCAATGTTCAGCTCTTTTACAGCCTTTATTAATTTTATGGATTTGTCTTCTGACATTAATTATACTTTGTCTTTATTATAGATAATTGCAAAAATACGATTTTAATTTCGCATTCCTTCTTATTCAAATTCGGCCTGCAGAATTGATAACACTTCCTTAATCG
>JAFDZK010000440.1 GCA_018267005.1 Bacteroidota bacterium | reverse complement strand
GGTTTCCACCTTAAGCGCTTTGATCTTTGAGTTTGCAACGTCGGCGGTATAAATTTTTATCCCGTCGTTGCTTTGCTTTAAGGTCCAGTTGTCGGTTGTTTGTGCTGCGGCGATACTTACGCCCAGCGCAAATAAAATTATAAATAACGTTTTCATAGCAACAGATTCAATGATGGCCCCGACCGGCTAAACCTGTCGGGCCCGCTTAAATCATAAACCCCGATACCGTGCAGGATGTTTTACGGGCCCGCCTTGCAAGGCCTTATCCTGTTTGACGACGCAAGATAAAAAAGCAAAAAAAGCAGACCGTTCGGCCCGCTCTGATAGTTATCAAGGTAAATTAAATTTATTGTTCGAGAGTCCGCTGCGTTAACTTTTAAACGAGTATTGTGCCTAATTCAGTTGAAACCTAACTTTGGTAAAAAACCACCCTCATGGACAACACCCGCGTTTACAGAATGTCGTTTGCCAGTGTTTACCCGCTCTATATCAGCAAGGCGGAAAGGAAGGGCCGCACAAAAGCCGAAGTTGATAAAATTATAACCTGGCTTACGGGGTATGACGAGCAGGCGCTGCAGCGCATCCTAACCGATAAAACCGATTTTGAAACTTTTTTTGCCAACGCACCCGCACTGAACCCGAACGTTTCCAAAATTACCGGCGTTATTTGCGGCTACCGCGTGGAAGACATAGAAGACCCGGTGATGCAGAAAGTACGCTACTTAGATAAGCTGGTCGACGAACTGGCGAAGGGCAGACCGATGGAGAAGATATTGAGGGGGTGAGTTGTTAGTCCATAGTCCATGGTAGATGGTCCATGGCTGATTGTGGAAAGTCAATGGGCTATGGTCAACGAACGACTGAGGTAGCGGATAATCATTGAATTTTGTATTTTTGTACAACAAGCGATCAGTTATGGTAACAATAGATACGGCATTGGATGAAATTATGCAGTTGGATTTTGCTTCACGCGAAATGCTGCTGGAGATTTTGCAGAAACGCCAGGTGGAAGCCCGGCGCAGCGAGATGGCTAAGAACGCCAAACAGTCGTTAAAAGATTACCACGCCGGTAAAACTTCCGCGGTTACGGCCGATGAAGCTATTCAGAAACTTAAGGCGCTTTAATCCAACCGATGCCAGCAACCCGGAAATTAGTATTAACTAAAGCATTTGAGAAATCGTACCGGAAATTCACAGGCAAAAATAACTTGTTAATAGCATCTATTGCTAAAGCATTGCTCAAACTGGAACAGGATGCTTACGACCCTTCTTTAAGAACGCATAAATTAAGTGGTAACCTTGCCCTCTACCTTGCATGCTCGTGCGGATACGATTGCAGGATAATCTTCACTATAGAAAACGACCTTGATGATCCAGGCAAAGAAAACATTGTGTTGCTCGATATCGGCACACACGATGATGTATATTAACACATACTGCCAGGAAAAAGCATTTAGGTTAGTTCAACATCCGCGCCCCACCCTACCCGCCCTGCGGCGGGAATCGCACGAGGCGCAGGCGCAATAAAACCAGGTTTCAGCATCGCTATGACGCCAGGAAAAAACCTTTGACCTCTCGCCTTTCACCTTAAAACGTCCTCTTCCCCGCCCCCACCAGCGAATCAATCTTCAGCCCCATGGTGTCCGAACGTTTAAGCGCCTCGTCCAGCGGCAGGCCGGCGGGCAGGCCCGGGCGTTTGTAGCCGATTGAGGTCATCCAGGCGTCGCGCAGCATGTTCTGGCGTTCGGTTACCAGCTTTAATATGGCCGGGCCATTTTTGTTGGCTGCAAGGCTTTTTTGCGCGGAGGGAAAAGCGGCTGCGTCGCCGCATAAGTAGCGCAATATCTCGCGCGCCATGATCCAGTGGCCCAGTTCGCCGGGATGCACGCCGTCGTCGGTCAGCGCAAAGCCGTCGAGGTTAAACCGGGCGTCGACCTTGCGGTGCGCGTCTAAATATTTTTTCATCGGGAAGTGCACGTCGATCACCTCCCAGCCTTTCGCCGACCGCTGCGAAAGCAGCCATCGGGCATACCGGTCGATCACGGCGGCATAGCCGGGGTCGCCGCCTTTCAGCTCGTCAAAAACAGGCGGGGTGATGTGGATGATCCGTGCGCCGCTTTGCGCTACCGCATCGTGCAACCATTGGACACCCTCGCGGAATTTGCGGAAACGGCCGGTATCAAAGGGCATGTAAATACCGTCGTTCATGCCGTAGCAGGCAAAAACCAGGTCGGGCTTAGTGCGGTCGAGCACGCGCTGCAGGCGCTCGTGCAGGTCGGGCCGCGGGAAGGCCCCGCCCGCGTGGCCTGGCTCGGACAGTCCGGATACGGTTTCGCTGGGCAGCCCCAGGTTGATGAAATCAAAATGCCGGTCGGGATAATTGACCGTTAAATACGCGATAACGTCGTTCACATAATTGGCCTGCCAGGTGATGCTGTTGCCCAGGAAAACGATGCGCTTCACTTTAGCATCGATGTTTTGCGCAAAGGCGGATGAGGCCAGGAAAAGGAAAAACAGCAGGACGGTTTGATAAGCGTGGGTGCGGGAGGGCGATTTCATAGTTAAGTCGATAGTCAATAGTCAATGGTGAATAGTCAATT
>JAFDZK010000043.1 GCA_018267005.1 Bacteroidota bacterium | reverse complement strand
CCTGCCTGCGGCATTTTGTACAAATACTGAATCAGCTCTGTCAACCACGTGGAAAGCCGTTGCGATCAGGCCATTGGATGTAATCGCAAAACCGGTACCCCTGGTCCTATCCTGCGGCAGCACCCGGTTTCCGTTTTTCAAAGCCTCCAATTTGCTATTTAACCTGTTAATAGCGCTGTTTTGACTCCTAACCTGCGAACTCAATTCCTGGTACGTGGATTTGTTGTCCATTTTACCGGTCACAAACAGGATAGCCAGTACAGCAAATATGGCGATTGATGCCGCCACAGATATTTTAGAATGGTGGTGACGCCACAGGTATACGATGAACGAAGGACGGACAGCCACCTGCTCCTCTATCGCATGTACATCTATTTCGTGGTGTATCGCATTTAACCTGTTCTCCAGTTCAACGCGCTCGCCATATTGCTTCAGCAGGCCCACAAACTGCTGGTGTTCCAAAACACGCTGGTCGACCTCCGCATTTTCTGTCCGAAGCTGCTCAAACGCGCGGCGCTCGTCCGCATTCATTTCGCCGTTCAGGTAGCGTTCAATGGCTTCTAAAAGTTGCTCATCTCTCATTTCTTCTTCTATTTCTGCTGAAAAAATAATTTTTTCAGCCGTTGCAGGCATTTATATTTTTGAGTTTTGGCATTGTCAGCATTGGTGTAGCCAAAACTTTCACAGATCTCCTGCATCGACCTGTTTTTGATATAAAAATCCTCGATAATAGTCCGGCAGGGCTCGCCCAGCATCCCCAGTGCGCTTTGCATCTTACCAAAATGCATGGTCCGCTCGGCCTCGTCCTCCACTTCCTCTTCCACCAGCAAATGTTCCTGGAAGTCGTGCAGATCGCCGCCATAGCGGTTCATCTGGCTCAGCCTTTTCAGCCAAAGCCTGCGGCAAACCGAGTACAAAAAGGTTTTCAATTTGCTGTTCAGCTCAAAGTCGCCCTTTTTAATCTTATTGTAAAGAACAATGATCGCTTCCTGGTAAATATCTTTTGCGTCATCCGCTGTGCCATTGTTGTTGATGATCAGTTGCATTACCATCGGAAAGTAGGCGACGTACAAACGTTTAATCGCGTTTTCCGAATTATTGAGGATACCAAAAACAATTTCGCTGTCGGTCGGCGCTGAAGCTTTAAATTCCTTATCCACTATTAATACGATTTAAGCGAAATTGTAACCCACTCAGTGTAAAAAATTTAAACAAAAATCGCAGGCGCAAGGTTACCTACTTGATTCAAAGTTCAATTTTACACATTTAATTCATTTACTGCCATGAAAAATATCTGCAAATTAGGTCTTGTCATGCTGGTAGCCGTATCCTTTGCGGCATGCAGCGGACGGAAATCCACCAGTACTTCCGACACCACGAAAGTAACCGATTCGAGCAAAACAACGGTTGTCGATACCAGTAAAAAAGACACTGGTAAAATGCCGATGGATACTTCGAAAAAGGATACCACTCATCACTAAACAATCCACTTAATTCCACGAAATTGAGCAAGGTAACCCTGGCCGGGTTGCCTTTTCTATTATATTTTTTTAACGGGTTACCTTTTAAAAAAGCCAGGTATCAATGCAAAATTTAAAACGTAACCCATATGAAAAATTTATTAAAGATCAGCGCGCTGGCTATTATAGTCAGCATCGCTGTTGCCGGCTGCTCCGGTTGCGGCGACCGTACAAACGCGGGCACCGGGAAGATCGATACCGGCAAAACAGCCGTCGATTCATCCAGGAAAGCTATCGACACAGCCAAAACCGATACGGCTAAAAAAGACACCGCAAAAAAGAAGTGATAATAGTTTTTGAACGGTGCTATAAGGTAACCCAAAAGGTTGCCTTTCAGCGTTTTGTGAATTTGTAAAAATTATTGGGTTACCTTTTCTGATTTACTGTATTAACTCAAAACATAAAACAAATAATTAAAATGAAAAATTCTATCAAGATCGCTTCTTTAGCTTTAGTTGTAGCTGTTTCTTTCGCAGCTTGCAAAGGTTCTTCTTCGTCTTCAACTTCTGACTCGACCAAAACTACCGATTCAGTAAAGACAACTACTGTTGACACTACCAAGAAGGCTGACACCAGCAAAATGGCTGCTGACACTGCAAAGAAAGACACTACTAAAAAGAAATAATCCAACCGGATAAGCTATATCATTTTAGTTTTATCTGTTGATTTTTTAGTTTTTTGCTTAAAAGGAAAGGTAATCTGTAATTTTTTTAAAATTATGGGTTACCTTTTGTTTTAAATGGTATTAATAGGCAAAACTATTAATCACTTATTAAAAAACTAAAATGAAAAACGCATTCAAAATTGGTGTATTGGCATTAGCGATCGCTGTATCTGCTGCTGCTTGCAAAGGCAAATCAGGCTCTTCAGCGGCTGATTCAGCTAAGATGGCCGATTCAGCTAAAATGGCTGACTCAGCTAAGATGGCTTCTGACACTTCTAAGAAAGCTGACACCGGCAAAATGAAAATGGCTGACACTTCTAAAATGAAGAAAGATACTACTAAAAAGAAGTAATATCTTAAAGCCTTGAACTGAAACGCTCCCCCCATCAACACGGGGAGCGTTTTTTATTTAGCCTCACCTAAATCCTCTCCAAAAGAGAGAACTTTTAAACAAATAACTTTGGGCACCTCTCCTTTGGAAAAAGGTTGGAATGAGGCGATTTAATAGTTTTTTATTTCTTCATGAACAGCGAGATCAGCCAGATGATGATGGCGATCACGATGACTACGACGATAATTCCGACGGCAACGCCGGCTTTAAATATTCCTCCGATGACCGAGCACCCGCTCAATACCATCATTGCCAAAACCGGCACAAGTAAATTTATTTTCTTCATTTTTAGGCAGATTAATTTATAATTCAGGTCGATATTCTTCTTCTACAAAAAACAGTTGCGAAAGTTTTAATTTAGGCCGCTATGGCAGCGTGTTTGTTAACAATTGACGACGGAGTCCTTAAATTTGGGAATCAAATCGTTCTCAGCCATCTCAATTTTCAACTCGACAAAGGCGAGAACTGGGCGCTGATTGGCGAAAGCGGCTCGGGCAAAAGCGCACTGCTGCAACTGATCGCCGGGAAATTGCACTTGTCTTCCGGCAATATTCAATATCATTTTCACGACGCTTTCCTGCAAAAGCACCCAAACGATGCACACCTTACGTTTCATCGGTTGGTAGCCTTGATCGAATCAAGGCACCATTTCAGGAATTTATCCAATACGGGCGATTTTTATTACCAGCAGCGTTACAACTCGTCCGATTCGGAGGACGCCCAGACCGTTGAACAATACCTGCGTTCGATAAAGCCTTATAATGATGCCATTCATTACTGGACGTTTGAAACAGCGCTGCAAAAGCTGCACCTCGAAGCCCTAAGAGATAAACAGCTAATCAAACTATCGAACGGCGAGACCAAACGACTGCTTATTGCAGCCGCGCTGATGAAGAATCCGGTGTTGCTGATGCTGGATAATCCGCTGGCCGGACTGGATGTACAAACCAGGGCCGAATTTAATACGATCATCAAAGATATTGCCGCGTCGGGTATTACCGTAATCATGGCGACCTCGCCTTTGGAAATACCCGATGCCATAAAGCGTGTCGCCGTTTTAAAAGAAGGAACGATCGTTCAGCAAATCCCCATTAAAGAATTTGACGCAAAGAACTTTATCAGCAATGCTGCAGACAGCATCGACACGCAGGAATTGCATGCCTTGCTCAATACAAAAGCCAT
This sequence comes from Bacteroidota bacterium, assembly GCA_018267005.1. Classification (GTDB taxonomy): domain Bacteria; phylum Bacteroidota; class Bacteroidia; order Sphingobacteriales; family Sphingobacteriaceae; genus Mucilaginibacter. The sequence continues at coordinate 16,667 of JAFDZK010000043.1, read as the reverse complement.
CGGCACTTATGAATGGATCGTGAAAATGGATATGGTGAACATCCGCTACGGCGAAAAACAGGTGTTAAAAGATGTGAGCTGGCAGATCAGGCAGGGCGAGCGCTGGGCGCTGCTCGGCCCGAACGGAGCGGGAAAATCGACGTTGCTGAGTCTTATTAACGGCGATAATCCCCAGGCTTATGCCAATGATATTGTCCTGTTCGACCGTAAGCGCGGTACCGGCGAGAGTATCTGGGACATTAAAAGCAAGACGGGTTTTATCTCGCCTGAACTATATCAGTATTTCCCTACCGACAACAGTTGCTTACAAGTGATCGAATCAGGCTATTATGATACGATGGGCCTGTTCCGCCCCTCCGATCCGAAAAAGTCAGCCATTGCCCTGCGCTGGATGAAGGCGCTGGAGATCGATCAATATGCGCGTCAGTTGCTTAAAAACATACCCGCAAGCGCGCAGCGGCTATGCCTGCTGGCCCGCGCACTCATCAAGAACCCTACGCTGCTCATTTTCGACGAGCCCTGCCAGGGCCTGGACCTGCACCAGCAGCAGCATTTCAAATCGCTGGTAGATACCGTTTGCCGAATGAGCAATGTGACGCTTATCTATGTAACGCACTACCAGCACGAGATACCGGATAGCGTGACAAAGGTTTTGAAGCTGGAAAAAGGCGTAATGGTGTAGGCGTGGTGTTTCGCAACACCTGCAACACCTCCTACACTGGCACGATCGTGTCACCATTGAGCGAATTCCTTAAGATATGCCTTTCTTTTTCAACACATCCAACGAATAAAAGCTGTCGCGCAGTAGGAAACTGACGAAGTTTTAAAAACTTCGCCAGTCTCAAACTTTCACCTTTCACCTCACACCTCGTATATTTGCCTGCATGAATACCGCCGATCTGTTGCAGCGCGCCTTGGAGTTTGATTTTCTTTCGATAGACGAAGGCGTGCACTTGTATCACCATGCGCCCACGGCTGAACTGATGTTCGTTGCCAACGAGCTGCGCAAAAAGCAGGTCCCGCACGGCAAAGTCACCTGGCAGATCGACCGGAATGTGAATACCACCAATGTTTGCATCGCTAACTGCAAGTTCTGCAATTTTTTCCGCAGACCGGGTCACGAAGACAGCTATATCACCGACATCGACACCTACAAGCAAAAGATCGAAGAGACTTTTCGCTACGGCGGCGACCAGTTGCTTTTGCAGGGCGGTCATCACCCCGACCTTGGCTTAAAATTCTATACCGATTTATTCCGGCAGCTTAAAGAATTGTACCCCACGCTAAAGCTTCATTCATTGGGCCCGCCGGAAGTGGCGCATGTATCCAAACTGGAAAACATGGCGCACATCGATGTGCTGCGCGAGCTGAAAGCCGCTGGTTTGGATTCGCTTCCCGGCGCCGGCGCTGAGATACTGAACGACCGCGTACGCAGGCTGATCTCCAAAGGTAAATGCGGCGGCAAGGAATGGCTGGATATTATGCGCGCGGCGCACAAACTCAACCTGCCAACCTCGGCTACCATGATGTTCGGGCACGTGGAAACTATCGAAGAGCGTTTTGAGCACCTGGTTTGGATCCGCGAGGTACAGTCCGAGAAGCCCGAAGGTCATTACGGCTTTATCGCCTTTATCCCCTGGCCCTTCCAGGACGATGGCACGCTGCTCCGCAAAGTACGCGGCATTACCAACAATATTTCCGGCGACGAATACATCCGCATGATCGCGCTGAGCCGTATCATGCTGCCCAATATCAAAAACATCCAGGCGTCGTGGCTCACCGTGGGCAAGCAGGTGGCGCAAATATGCCTCCACGCGGGCGCCAACGATTTCGGCTCGATCATGATCGAGGAAAACGTCGTATCGGCCGCTGGCGCACCACACCGTTTTACGGCCAAAGGCATCCAAACAGCGATCATAGAAGCAGGCTTCCAACCGCAATTGCGCAACCAGAAATATGAGTGGCGTGACGTCCCCGCCGAGATCGAAGAGCAGGTTATTAATTATTAGTAAAAACGAAATTTGGTAAAAAAAGTAAGGCCGGTTACTCTCGCAGTTTCCGGCCTCTACATCTACCTATGAAAAACAGCCCTTTTGGGGGTCATCGTTATATATCCAAATCTTGTGCCATGTGCCAAAACCGGGCTTTTAACCGTAAAACTTCTTAACTTTTATTACATTTATTTATTATACGTGGAAAATTTTTCCGCCGGTTGTTGCTTTTTTTCCCAATGTTTTCCTCAAATGTTAATATTTTCCACAACTTGGGAATGTGCCAGCCGGGCCTTATTACATCGTTTTAATTTTAAACACGCGGCATAATACCAACATTTCTTTTGCATATTTGAAACAATGAAGAATGGAAAACACTGAACTGCATATCGAAGCGCTGATCTTTTCGTCGGAACAAAGCATCCGGATCGAAGAGATCATCTATTGCCTGCAGGCTGTGTTCGGGCGTGACTTTACGCAAGAAGAAATCAACCGGCAACTGGAGTCTATCAAAACGAAATACCAGCAACCCGGTTTTGCAATCGAGCTGGTACATTCGGGCGGCGGTTACCAGTTTCTCACCAAAAAAGACTATCACCCGGTTATCAACCTGCTGCAGGTGCAGCGTTCCAAAAAGAAGCTAAGCGCGGCAGCGCTGGAGACCCTGGCCATCGTCGCCTATAAGCAAAAAGTCACCAAACTGGAGATAGAACAGATACGCGGCGTCAACAGTGAATACTCCATCCAGAAGCTTCTGGAAAAAGAACTGATCACCATTGCCGGCAAGTCGGACACCGTCGGCAGGCCCATCTTATACAGCCCCAGCCAGCAATTCATGGACTATTTCGGCATCAACGACCTAAGCGAATTGCCGCAGATAAAAGAGTTCGCGGATAACTCCGCATCCATCGGCGAGCAGGCCGAATAATTTTTCTTATGTATTTCCTTTGAAGTTGATTTTAGTTATTTTTGAGATAGCAAATCGCCGGTAAAAACGTTTATTTGCAACTAAATTGATTTAAGCTTATATGATTGAAACTTTTTAAAAAATTTCATCGCGATGGAAACGCCAAAAAAACCAGTTAAGAAAGATACCGATGCCAGGGGAACAGGCGCGAAAAAGCCAGATGAAAAACCTGCCGATTTAGCCGCAAAAAAACGTATTATAGACGACGATGATGATGAAGACTTTGACATACCGCTGGACGATTTGGGCCGGTATGAAAATTTTGAAGGGTACGAAGAAGACGATGATTATTAATTTTGACGCCGAACACTAATATTTAAAAATACATAAAGCATTCAGGTTTACGCCTGGATGCTTTTTTTTACTGCCTGTTTTATGAAAATCACCGAGGTTACCGATAAGAAGACACGGAAGGCGTTCCTGGACGTGGCCCGGGCGATATATAAAAACGACCCCAATTGGATCTGTCCGCTTGATAACGATATCGAAGCAGTTTTTGATCCGCAGAAGAATAATTTTCATAGCCACGGCAAGTGCATTCGATGGATACTGACTGGTGACAACGGAGAACTTATCGGGCGTGTTGCGGCCTTTATCAATTACCAGAAGGCATATAACTATGAGCAGCCGACCGGCGGCATGGGCTTTTTTGAGTGCATAAACGACGAAAAAGCAGCTTTTTTACTGTTCGACACGGCTAAAGCGTGGCTTAAAGGCAATGGCATGCAAGCCATGGACGGCCCGATAAACTTCGGCGAGAACGACAACTTCTGGGGCCTGCTGGCTGAAGGTTTTACACCTCCCTCGTACGGCATGAACTACAATCCGCCGTATTACAAAAAGTTCTTCGACAGCTACGGCTTCAAGACCCAATACGAACAGATAACCAACCACGTTGACGCACATAAGCCCTTTCCTGAAAGGTTTACAAAAATTGCCGAATGGGTAGCGCAAAAACCGGGCTACGAGTTTAAACATCTCGAGTCGAAGAAGATCGGTCAGTTCGCAGCCGATTTTATGGAGATATACAATGACGCCTGGAAGGACTTTGAAAATTTTGTGCCGATAGTTTATGAAACCATTATGGAAAGCTTCACCAAAATGAAAGCCATTATGGACGAAAAGCTGATCTGGTTTGCCTATGTGAACGGGGAACCGGCGGCGTTTGTAGTTATCCTGCCCGATGCCAACCAGATGATTAAAACGCTGAACGGCAAACTGAACCTCATCGGCAAACTTAAATTCGTTTATCACCGCTGGAAGGGCGTAAAACGAATGAGGGCTATTGTGATGGGCACCAAGCAAAAATTCCAGAAGCATGGCCTGGAATCCGCCTTATTTATCAAATTGAAAGAATATATCTTGCCTTTAAAGCAATACGACGAACTGGAACTGTCGTGGGTGGGCGATTTTAACGATAAAATGATCGCCCTCCATCACAACATGGGTGGTGTATTCGGCAAAAAACACCTGACCATGAGGTGTATTTTCGATTGATATGAAGGTATAAGAACGTGTGATCAGGCAATAACTTTCGCATGACGAAGCTCTTCAAACAGCTCAATTACCTTTTTTTGAAGGTCGATCACTTCGGTCTCCCGATCCATCAGCTTCTTGTTAACAACCTCAAGCTCGTTGATAAACTTTTGGTCCTGCTCAGCATCGCTAAACGTAAGTAATTGCACGACAGTCATCTCAAACAGCGTGGCTATTTGTTCCAGCCGGGACAAATTAATGTCCGTTATGCCGGTTTCAATTTTTGAAAATGCCGGGATCGAGATATCCAGTTTCTTTGCTACATCCTCCTGGCTCCATCCTTTTTGGTGCCTTAGCAGCCTGATTTTTTTTCCTAATGCTTTCATTTTAATTTTTTCAGGATAAGGTTTCCCCGTAGTTAATAAAATTACGAAAAATATTAATATCAAAGTTATTATTAATAAATTTTTATAATATTTTTACTGAGAGGCCGGGCAGGTCGATTCCTCCAAAATTTCCCGAGCTCATCATCAGGAGATTAGTGTCCTTCATTTCAACCTTTGTGAGATGATTTTCCAGCAGCTTAGGGTCATTATAAAACGCTATGTCGGCCCGCGAAAAAGCGCTTCTGACGGTTTCGGCAGGGTACGGAGTCATTTTTTTCTGCTCAAAAGTTTTTTGATCGATAAAAACTATAGCCTCGTCAGCCTCATCCATCGTGCCGGAATATTGCTCAAGAAAATCCTTATTCAGGCTGCTGAAGGTATGCAGTTCGATACATGCAATTAGCCTCTTCCCCGAGAATTGTAATTTCACCGCGTGAATTGTGGCCTTCAGTTTGGAGGGGGAATGCGCAAAATCTTTAAAAAAGTTCGACGTTTTATTCCTGCCAACCAGCTCCAGTCGCCGGGCTGCACCTTTGAAAGTGCTGATGTTTTGGTAAAAAGTACCGGCTTCAACACCCAAAATTTCGCAAACCAGCCTGGCGGCTTCCAGGTTCTGCAGGTTATGCTCGCCAAATACCTGTAAAGGATATTCGTCGCCGCCGGCAATAATATTTGTAATACCGTTTTTAATATTATAAGCGGGTAAATGATACGGTATCTTTTCTATTGCCGAAGAATTAGCCTCTACCAGGCTTTTCAATACCGCATCGGCGTCGCAAAAAACCAGCTTACCACCCGGCTCAACGGTATCGATGAATTTGCTGAATTGTTCGGCATACATTTCAAACGTGGGGAACACATTAATATGGTCCCAGGCTATGCCGCTGATCACCGCAACGTTCGCACGGTATAAGTGGAACTTGGGCCGCCGGTCTATAGCCGATGAAAGGTATTCGTCGCCCTCAATGACGATCAGCGGGGCGTCTTCACTCAGCTTCACCATAGTATCAAAACCTTCCAGTTGCGCGCCGACAAGGTAATCGAAATTCATTCCGGCCCCCCTAAGCACGTGCAATATCATCGAGGTAATGGTTGTTTTACCATGGCTGCCGCCGATGACCACGCGCAATTTATTTTTTGAATATTCATAAATATATTCCGGGTACGAATATATTTTAATACCCAGCTCCTGCGCTTTCAGCAACTCCGGGTTGTCCGCCCGGGCGTGCATGCCGAGTATGATGGCGTCGATATCTTTGGTGATCTTTTCCGGATACCAGCCCTCTTTTGCGGGCAGCAGACCGTACTGGGTAAGGTGCGAAACCGCCGGCTCGAAAAGCACGTCGTCGGAGCCGGTGACCTTAAATCCCTTTTTATGCAGCGCTATGGCCAGGTTGTGCATGGCGCTTCCGCCGATAGCTATAAAATGTACCCTCATCTGTCTTTCGCACAAAGAAACATAAAATCCGGCTGCATTAAAAAGTTGTTATTTCAACAATAAAACCGGCACAGCGGAATGAATGGTAAGCCCGGCCGATACGCTGTTATGCAGCAGCGACTGAAAAAAGCTGTATTTATGCGGCAGGGCAATAACGACTTGGGCATGATGGTTCTTTGCAAAATCCAATATGCCGGTAATGATATCGCCCGATTCATTGTAATAGTATTTGGGGTGATATTCCTTCAGCATTTTATGCAGCGCCGACTCTTCAGCCATTTGCTGCAGGTCGGCATTGCGGTCTTTGGCTTGCTTGTCGATGTTAACTACGAACAATTCCACGCCGTGCCGGGTAAGTAAGCGCTGCAGCGGCTCCAACGGGAAAGTCTCGGTCACTTTCAGAAAGTCGCAAGCCATTACAACGCGCTTTACCGCTTCATAGCAGCACCTGGGAGGTACAACTACTACGGGCACCGGGCTTAATTTTGAAATATTGATCGCGTTAACTCCCACGTGGCTGTTACTGTCCGAATCCATACCGTTGCTACCCAAAATTATCAGCGCGGCGTTTTCATCGTCTATCGTTTCAATTAATGACCGCATAAGCGGCAGGCGGCTTATCTTTACGTCGATCTCCACTGCTTTGCGAACGGTTTTGATCAAATGATTACGAAGATGTTCCAGTTCTTTTAGCTTGTTTTCCGTCTCGTCGGCGATCTCTTCTTCTGAAATAACCACCATGTCGGGCGTGGGCAACACGCTCTGGTAAACGGATACATAATAGGAATGCAACAAGATGATCCTGGCGACGTCCGTCTGTTTACTCAACAAAGCGGCGTATTCGGCAGCGTTGACGGAAGTGGCCGAAAAATCGATAGGTACAATATAAGTTTTCATATTCATTTAGGTCGTTCGATGGTCTTAGCCGGGCGTAGCCTGTGATAAATTTACCGTTTGCAGCGCAAAAAAAATACAAGGGCCACATATATTTGACGAGGGAATCTTCACGTTTGTCTGTAAACTGTCAAATGGTAAATTGAAGTATATACCATGATGACCGTCATTAACTGAAACACCAAATTTGAATAACTTTGTTTTGCAAAACATTTTATAAAGCTCAAAAAAAGATCGTATGGAAAACAACACGCTTCATTACGCTACCGAGCATCACCCGGGTACGCCGGGCAAATGCCCTTTTATCAACGGTGCTCTAAAGCAAAGCGCGGGCGGCGGTACCCGAAACCGCGACTGGTGGCCCAACCAATTGAACCTCAATATTCTAAGGCAGAATTCCGCCCTGACCGATCCGATGGATAAGGATTTTAACTATGCAGAGGAGTTCAAGTCACTGAATCTGAACGAAGTAAAAAAAGACATTATCGGTGTGTTAACCACTTCGCAGGACTGGTGGCCCGCCGACTACGGCCACTATGGACCATTCATGATCCGGATGGCCTGGCACAGTGCAGGCACCTATCGTATTTCCGATGGCCGCGGCGGCGCCGGTATGGGCATGCAGCGGTTCGCGCCGCTGAATAGCTGGCCCGATAATGCCAACCTTGACAAGGCTCGCTTACTGCTTTGGCCGGTAAAAAAGAAATATGGGAAAAAACTTTCATGGGCCGACCTGATGGTGCTGGCCGGTAACTGCGCGCTTGAATCGATGGGTTTTAAAACCTTCGGTTTTGCCGGCGGACGGAAAGATGTTTGGGAGCCTGCCGAAGACGTGTATTGGGGCAATGAAAGAGAATGGCTTGGCGATAAGCGCTACGAAGCGGACCGTCAACTGGAAAACCCGCTGGCCGCCGTGCAAATGGGTTTGATCTATGTAAATCCTGAGGGCCCTAACGGCGTGCCCGATCCATTAGCTGCCGCACGCGACATCCGTGAAACTTTCGGCCGGATGGCTATGAACGATGAGGAAACAGTCGCCCTGATCGCTGGCGGCCATACGTTCGGCAAAACCCATGGCGCCGCCGAGGCGGGCAAATATGTTGGAAAGGAACCCGCTGGCGCGACGATCGAAGAACAGGGCCTGGGCTGGAAAAATAGCTTTGGCAGCGGCAATGGCGGCGATACCATTACCAGCGGCCTGGAAGGCGCCTGGACCACTTCGCCGACAAAATGGAGCAATAACTTTTTCGAAAACCTGTTCGGTTATGAATGGGAATTGACAAAAAGCCCTGCCGGCGCTTTCCAATGGAAACCGAAAGACGGCGCGGGTGCAGATTTAGTCCCCGACGCACACAATCCTGAAAAACGCCATGCACCGACGATGCTCACCACCGACCTGGCGTTGAGAATGGACCCGATCTATGAGCCGATTTCAAGGCACTTCTACGAGAACCCCGATGCATTTGCTGACGCATTTGCCCGCGCGTGGTTTAAGCTTACACACCGCGATATGGGGCCGCGCGCACGCTACCTGGGTTCTGAAGTGCCTGCCGAAGAGTTGATCTGGCAAGACCCGATCCCGGCAGTAACCTATCCGCTGATCGATGAACAGGATATCGCTGCATTAAAGAACAAGATCCTTAATTCAGGCCTGTCGGTTTCACAACTGGCATCGACCGCCTGGGCGTCGGCATCCACCTTCCGCGGCTCGGACAAACGCGGCGGCGCTAATGGCGCTCGTATCCGCCTTGAACCGCAGAAAAGCTGGGAAGTGAACAACCCTGCGCAACTGGCCAAAGTGTTGGAAAAACTAGAAAGCGTTCAAAAAGAATTTAACGACGCAAATGCCGGCGGCAAACAGGTTTCGCTTGCGGATTTAATTGTCCTGGGCGGAAATGCCGCCATCGAGCAGGCTGCTAAAAACGCCGGATATGATGTTTCTGTTCCTTTCACACCCGGACGCGGCGACGCTTCGCAGGAGCAAACCGATGTGGAATCGTTCGACGTGCTTGAACCCGTTGCTGACGGTTTTCGCAATTATTCGCAAGCCAAATACGCTTCGAAAGCGGAAGAATTGCTGGTGGATAAAGCGCAGTTGCTGACACTCACCGCCCCCGAAATGACGGTGCTGCTTGGCGGCCTGCGGGTATTGGACGCTAATTTCGATCATTCACAAAACGGGGTATTCACTCATAATTTCGAGGCGCTAACCAACGACTTTTTCGTGAACCTGCTGGACATGGGCACCAGGTGGAGCGCGACTTCGGACGCGAAAGACCACTTTGAAGGCCGTGACCGCAATACCGATGAATTGAAGTGGACGGCTACACGCGTCGACCTGATATTTGGTTCAAATTCCGAGCTCCGCGCTTTGGCTGAAGTTTATGCCTGTGAGGACGCCAGGGAAAAATTTGTAAAAGATTTTGTATCGGCCTGGGCCAAGGTAATGAACCTCGACCGGTTCGACCTGGCATAATCTTACCGTCACAAAATAGAAAGCGACTCGTTGCGGGTCGCTTTTTTTTTGTGCCTTTAACCTTCTATTATTAAACAATTCCCGCGCAAAATCACTTAGCATTAAAACGAACGGTCCATGAAAATAGCATTAATTGGAGCCACGGGATTCGTAGGCAAAGCGGTTTTGAACGAAGCTCTGCATCGCGGGCATAAAGTAACGGCGATTGCGCGCAACACGGATAAACTGGGACCGGAAAATGAAAACCTTGTTGTAAAACAAGCTGACGCCTACAACAGCGATGAACTGGCTGCTGTTCTAACGGGAAATGATGCCGTTGTAAGCGCATTCAACCCGGGGTGGGATAATCCGAATATTTATGAAGATTTTATACGCGGGGCAAAATCGATACAGGAAGCCACCAAAAAAGCGGGGATCGACAGGCTGCTGGTGGTAGGCGGCGCGGGAAGCCTGGAAATAAAACCGGGAGTACAATTGGTCGATACCCCAGAGTTTCCCGCCGAATGGAAAAATGGAGCAATGGCTGCCAGGGAATATCTTAATATCATCAAACAAGAAAATGGACTCGACTGGACGTTCCTTAGCCCTGCTATTATACTTCATCAGGGAGAACGTACCAACAAATTTCGGTTAGGCACCGATCACCCCATATTTGACGACAATGGTAAATCGGAGATAACTGTGGAAGATCTTGCGGTGGCTATTATAGACGAACTAATAAAAGGCCGGTTTATTAAAAAGAGGTTTACCGTTGGATATTAAAATTATGGGCCGGATTTGTAATTCCATTATAACCGCTAAGTTTATTTATTGAACTTCGCAGCTACCCAATCCCGCATTTTTTTATGGCTCACATAGTTTAAGCCATAGCTTGCGGCTTCCTGCTTAATGATCTCCAGGTCGGGGACTTCGTAAAAACCACTTAGAAATATCGTTCCGCCGGGTTTCAGCACCCAGGCGTATCGGTCCATCTGGTCGAGCAGGATGTTGCGGTTGATATTCGCCACGATAATATCAAATTGTTCATACGGAATGGCTTCTTTGGAACCGCAAAATACCTTAATATGGCTGCAACTGTTCAATTGGCTATTCTCTATCGTGCTGTCATAACAGCCCAGGTCGTTGTCCACCGCCGCAATACCGGTTGCGCCCAGCTTTTCAGCCAGGATGGCCAGGATACCTGTGCCGCAGCCCATATCAAGGACATTCTTGCCCGCAAAATCAGTATCCAGCATCAGGTCCATCATCATGGACGTTGTTTCGTGGTGACCGGTACCGAAAGCCATTTTCGGGTCGATCACAATCTCTACAGGAAACTCCGGTCGTGGTTGGTGGAATGTCGCCCTGACGAACACCTTATCCCTGATTTGTATCGGTTCAAAGCTGCTTTCCCATATCTCATTCCAGTTTTGCTGCGGAACAAGATTTATCGCATAATTAAAATCAAATTGCGGCCGGTATGCAGCAATTCGCTCATCAAGTAATTGCTTGTTAAAGTCGCTCTCTGAAACATAAGCCTTAAAGCCAAAATCGGCTTCCTGGAAGGTGTCAAACCCGATGTCGGCCAGTTCGTTGATCAGCAAGTCCTGCTGGTAGTTTTCGGCATTGATTAACGTGAAGTGCAGCTCGTAATAGTTCATGTGTGCGGCGTAGATTCGGTGCTTTATGTCGTCTTTGGAGCCTTTATCTTAAACAGCGATAGTACCAATATGTTTATGATCCAATAACCTAACTGAACAGCAGATAAAAACAGGCATGTTCTTATCAAATGACCCGTGCCGGTTTGCCTGTCCCATATCAGGTAGCTTATGCCTGCTGCGAATACAAGGCAAATAAAAAATAATATAAAAAAACTGATCGCCTTGCCCCATGCAGATTTGTGCGTTACCTTATCCCATAGAGGGACGACAATAATTGCCTGCGTTAAAACAGCAACCACAAATAATAAAGGCAACGCATAACGGTAGTAAGCCATAAAACCCTGGACGGTACCCTCGCCTATTTCGTCGATCCGGAGTTGAAAATACACCGAACTGTACCGGACCGCAAGAAAATACGCTGCGAAACCGACAAAAGGAGGCAGTAGGATTTTCAACAGTTTCCTCATGGTTCAGATGCGAGATATGAGATATGAGATATGAGATGTGAGATGTGAGATGTAAAGTAAACTGATTTCCTGGTTGAACATATTGCTCCGCCATGAAATCTCATATCTCAAATCTCACATTTCAAATCTTAGTTGAAGGTTTTTACGATATCGACAAAATCACGTGATTTCAGAGATGCGCCGCCGATCAGCCCGCCATCGATGTCGGCCTGTGCGAAAAGGTCGCCCGCGTTCTTGGGGTTACAACTGCCGCCATATAAAATCGTCGTATTATCTGCAACTTCCTGGCCATACTGCCCTGCGATCTGTTTACGGATAAATATGTGTATCTCCTGTGCCTGCGCCGATGTAGCGGTAACACCGGTGCCGATCGCCCACACCGGCTCGTAAGCAATCACGATCTGGCCAAAATGTTCAGCATCAAGATGGAATAGTCCTTCGGCCAACTGGGTTTCGATAATAGTGAAGTGCCGGTTAGCCTCGCGTTCATGCAGCGTTTCGCCGATACAGAAAATGGGGTTCAGCGAGTTTTGCAGTGCCGTATCCACTTTTTTTGCGAGCAGCTCGTTGGTTTCGCCAAAGTACTGACGGCGCTCCGAGTGACCGAGGATAACATATTCAGCACCGGTCGAACGGATCATTTTAGCTGATATTTCGCCGGTAAAGGCGCCCGATTCGGCCTGGTGGGCGTTCTGCGCGCCGACGGAAACCCTGGCGTTGCCTTTTGCCAACTGCGCCAGGCTATGCAGGTGAATAAACGGACTGCAAACCACTACATGTTGTTTGCCCGTTACTTCATCGTGTACCATATTAACGACTTCCGAAAAAAGCGATAAGCCTTCTTCGTAATCCATATTCATTTTCCAATTACCGGCGACAATTTTTTTTCTCATTTCATTAAGTTTAGTCCATGGACCATAGTCGATAGTCCATAGTTGTTATATGTTTGTTTTAAAATTCCTATTGACCATGCACTATTGACCATTCACTTAAAAATTCCGGAACGGCTCCGTCTGCTCAAAAATAGCCTTTAGTATATCCTGCTCGGCCTGGTTAAATTTCCGGTGATCGCGTCGTGCGAAAACTTTTTCGGTGGTTTCGAACATCTTTTTTAACGTATAGATTTCATAACCCTGCGGACCGCCCCATGAAAAGTCGGGGATAAAATTCCGGGGAAAACCCGCACCGAAAATATTGGCCCCCACCCCTGCTACCGTGCCCGTATTGAACATGGTGTTAATAGCGCATTTTGTATGGTCGGCCATGATCAGTCCGCAGAATTGTAACCCTGTTTTCCTGAATCGTCCCGTATTATAATCCCAGAGCTTTACTTCAGCATAATTATTTTTCAGGTTCGAATTGTTGCTGTCGGCGCCTATGTTACACCATTCTCCTACAACAGCATTACCCAGGTAACCTTCGTGCCCTTTGTTTGAATAGCCCCATATCACCGCGTTATTGATCTCTCCGCCAACCCGGCAATAAGGCCCAACCGTGGTGGCGCCGTAAATTTTGGTACCCATTTTTACCTGCGAGTGACTATGCAGCGCAAAACCGCCCCGGATGTGCGTGCCCTCCCATACCTCGCTTTTGGCAGCCAGGTAAATCGGACCGTTAAGGGTACTGAAGGTCGAACAATCGGCGGCGGCGCCTTCTTCGGCGAAAAAATCGTCGCCGATGATCACGTTTGTATTGTTAAGCGACGCGCTGGTCCGCCCGCTGGTGATCAGTTTAAAATCTTTACGCAGTTCCGTATCGTTCTGCCTGAACACATCTTCAGGATATGCAAGCATCACCGGTGTACCATCGTAGGTAATTTTGCCATAATCGGCGCCCGGGTCAAATGTCTTTGCATCGTTCGCGGACAGTTTTAGCGCCAGCAGCCTATTGTTATAATACAGGCCTTCGCCGTCATGCAGTTTGGTAATTGCTTCGAGCAATGACGTATCAGGGCAAACGGCGCCGTTGATGAACAAATTTCTTTCCTCAATTTGAATTGGGAATTTTACGGACAGGTAGGCCTGTGTATGATAGGAAAAGTCGAGATCAAGGCATTTACCCCACTTTTCTGCGATGGTTAGGATACCAACGCGCAGGTCAGCTACGGGGCGTGTAAAAGTCAGAGGTAGTAATGTTTGATGAGCGTTATCGTCGAAAAGGATAATTGCCATGGCGCAAAAATAAAAAAAGTCCCCCGATGTACCGGGAGACCTTTGAATAATTTATCAGAAACGCCGAATTACTTCTTGGCGTAACGGGTGCGGAATTTATCGATACGTCCTGCAGTGTCTACCAGTTTCATCTTACCGGTATAGAACGGGTGCGAAGTATGCGAAATTTCGAGCTTTACCAGCGGATATTCATTGCCATCTTCCCATTTGATGGATTCACGGGTGTCAATGCACGACTTGGTAAGGAAAGCATAGTCGTTCGACATATCTTTGAAAACAACCAGTCTATAGTTTTTGGGATGCAGATCTTTCTTCATTTCGTAATTCTCCTAAAAGGAGCGCAAATATACTGTTATAAATCAAAACTAAAAAGTAAAAGTTCAAAAAGTCATACTACAGATCAATGCGGGTTAAACGCAGGCAATATGTACGACTTTATTAACTCATCTGCCGGCGATTGCGTATTGTAATTACCGCCCGTGGTTACGACCACCATATTCAACTCGCGAAAAACATATATTTTTTGCCCGCCATTGCCCTGCGCGGCAAAGCTATGGTAGCGTACCTTGCCAGCGTCGAGATATTTGAGCCACCAAAGATATCCGTAGTTGACATTCTCGACTACCGAATGTTTGGAGGTCGATTCGGCAACCCATTCCGCCGGCACAACGTGTTTGCCTTGCCACACACCGTTATTTAAGTACAACAGGCCGAATTTGGCCATATCACGCGGCGTCAGCAGCACCTGGCAAAAGTTGTCGGCATTTGAGCGGTCCGGTTTAAAATTCCATTTAAAGTCTGTAATGCCTATCGGCCCGAACAAGTTTTTGGCCGCAAAATCGTGTAAGGGCATTCCTGAATGTTTTCCGATGATATAACCCACCGCAATCGGGTTACCTGAATTATAACGGCCTATCCGACCCGGTGTATCGATCATAGGCAAATCAAATGTATATTTTACCCAGTCGTTTGAAAGACCCATATCATTTTCATTACCTATCGATTTGTCCCATGCTTCATCGTAATTTACACCACTTTGGTTATCCAGCATATCCTGCAATGTGATCTTATCTTTCAGGGGCGATGGATGGGCAAAATGATAACCAGGAAGCAATTCCGGCAAGGTTTCATGCACATCTTTGATCAGGCCCTTATGGATAGCTATTCCTGCTAAAGCCGACACCACGCTTTTGGACGCCGAGCGCATTTCCTGCAGGCTGTCCCGTTTGTATTCGTAAAAGTATTCTTCAAAAACCAGCTTATTGTTTTTAATGATCAGGACGCTGTGCACATTCGGATAATCTCCTGCTACGATCTTATGCATCATCGTTGCAAGAAGCTTGGGATCCAGTCCCGTCCTGTCCAGATTGGCAGTCACTAAACCATCATTTATTTGTTTAGGCCTATGATATTCATATATGAAATTTTTCGGATCGGCAACCATACGCGGGTACCACATTTGCGAAGGAAAATTAACGTTCCGGCTGATTAGTTTAAATGTGTCCTTGTCGGTGACATAGCCATCCACCGAACCCATACGGTCGCGAAGAAATACAACGGAGTCGTTGGCATTATTTAAAAAAACATCCTTGTCTTTATGCCTTAATGCGTACCTGCTTTGATTAATGATGGCGTAAAGTATTGTGTCATTAGGCGGAGCAGCTATCTCCAAAGTTGTGTTGTTAATGTATTGGTACAGGCCTTCGTATGCCTTACGTTGTTTGTAGCCCAGCTTTTGCGCTACGGCCGGCATAAAAAAGCCGTTCAAAAAAAGGATCGTGATGACGGATATAAGCCGTATACAATTCGTCTTCATGAGGCAGGTATTTGAAAAACTAAAATGACGTAATTTTTTTAAAATATCCTATAACCTTTCGCGCTTCAGGTGCGTACAAATACGTGGTTAATAAATAAGAGATTAATATTTTTAATTGGTTTGAAGAATGGTTAGATCCCCGGTTGTGAATGGCCGGGGATCTTTTTTATTTATAACCCCAAACTTTGTTCTCGACTCTTATGCGCACCGTCAGCATCACGATGTTCAAAACCGAAAAAATGATAGCGGTGTAATACAGGTGGAATACCAGCGGGATGATGGCTATCTCGCAAACTACATCCACATAATTCGGGTGCCTGATGTATTTGTAAGGCCCTTTTCGAACGGCTATGCTTCCGGGAATGCGGTAAATTCGGGTGTTCCAGTATTTCCCCAGCGAACTCATAAGCCACCATTTAAACAAAAGCACGAGGACTACCAACACAACAAAAAAGTAATTTATTAAATGTGGACCTTGGGTAAAAAAATACTCCGCAACAAGCGATATGATAAAGCAGGTATGTAACGCTACTACAAAAGGATAATGCTCCCGCCCGTACTCAATTGCACCTTGCGAAAGAAGCCATTTCTCGTTCAGGCTTGAAATGCAGAGCTCAGAGAGGCGTAGAATGATGAGCAGGGTAATGAAAATAATGAAGTACATATTTTTAGCTGGAAAATCTGGCTGAGTTTCTATTTTAAGTTATGCATCCAAAAGTCGGCAAGTTATTTATGAAATGAAAATTTAACTCTTTTCCGCTAATACGCATAGAAAATTTATTTATATTTCCACCTGCTAAACGCTTGTTCATGAAACAGTTATATTTCCTGGCATTCGCTTTATTGGTATTAGTATCCGAAGCAAGGGCTCAAGCCCAAAAAGACACGTTAAGTATTGAACGCTCACTTTCGTCGTATTCTATAAATAGCTTTCTATTTTCTCCG
>JAFDZK010000439.1 GCA_018267005.1 Bacteroidota bacterium | reverse complement strand
ATAAAAGCGCTGGAAAATCTGATCCGGGCTTTTGCCATATCGCAGCAAAATTTATCCGGCAAATACGATTTACATATCGCAGGCAGCGCTGAAGGCAATGAGGAGTATTTGGAAAAATTAAAGGAGTTGGTTGTCTCATTGGATTTA
This sequence comes from Bacteroidota bacterium, assembly GCA_018267005.1. Lineage (GTDB taxonomy): Bacteria > Bacteroidota > Bacteroidia > Sphingobacteriales > Sphingobacteriaceae > Mucilaginibacter. Next base: position 2,457 of record JAFDZK010000439.1, on the reverse strand, counting down.
GTTGACAGGGTTTATTTTATCGATCATATCGATGGCGCAGCAAAACAAAAAGAATTAGCTGAGTCAAAATGTTTAATATTGCCGTCGCATACGGAAAATTTTGGCAATGTGGTTATCGAAGCTTTAAACCAGGGTACGCCTGTCATAGCGTCTGCCAATACGCCCTGGCAGGTGCTCGAAAGCCGGTCGGCCGGTTATCATGTATCGAACGAACCCAATGAACTGGCTAAAGCGATCAATGACTTAACGGACCAGCGTGACGCCGACTACGCTGAAATGCGGATAAATGCTTACAACCTTTGCAGGGATCAGTTCTCTATAACTGACAACATTTATAAGTGGACAGATATTTATAACAATTTATATAATAAAACTTAGCAGCTGTTATGTTCTCGAACAAAACACTTTTAATCACCGGAGGCACAGGTTCTTTTGGTAACGCTGTACTACATCGTTTTCTTCATACAGACCATTTTAAGGAGATTCGCATATTTTCACGAGACGAGAAGAAACAATATGATATGCGGGTAAAACTTAATAATCCAAAATTACAGTTTTATATAGGCGACGTGCGCGATTACGATAGCATTGAGCGTGCCATGCGCGGAGTTGATTACGTTTTTCATGCGGCGGCTTTAAAGCAGGTGCCATCGTGTGAATTTTTCCCAATCGAGGCAACGCGAACCAACGTTTTTGGTACGCAAAATACCATCAATGCGGCTATACATAATAAAGTCACCAAGATAATTTGTTTAAGTACCGATAAAGCGGCTTATCCTATCAATGCCATGGGCATATCCAAAGCGCTTATGGAAAAGGTAGCCATAGCTGCCTCCCGTAATATATCGGCTGATTCGACTACGATATGCCTGACCAGGTATGGCAATGTAATGGCTTCCAGGGGATCGGTTATCCCATTGTTTTTGCAGCAAATAAAAAATGGCGACCATATAACGGTTACCGACCCTAATATGACGCGTTTCCTGATGTCTTTGGAAGAGGCTGTCGACTTGGTTCTCTTTGCATTTGAACACGGCCAGCAGGGCGATCTGTTTGTAAATAAAGCGCCGGCAGGCAGAATTGGCGATCTCGCACAGGCGTTAAAAGAACTATGTAAAGCCGAAAATGAAATAAAAATAATCGGTACACGGCATGGCGAAAAATTATATGAAACGCTTTGTACACGCGAGGAAATGCTAAAGGCTGAGGACATGGGTGAGTTTTACCGTATTCCGGCAGATAACCGTGACTTGAATTATAACCAGTATTTTTCAGAAGGGATTGAGGATATATCAAAAGTAGAGGATTATCATTCGCACAATACCAGGCAAAAAGATATAGAAGGCATAAAAGAATTATTGTCCAGGCTGCCTTTGATCCGCAAGGAAGTATTTGGCGAGATGGATGTTGTGCAATACCCGGGATAATCGTGTAGTTGATAAGCAATCAGTTGATTAGTTTAGCAATAAATGAAAAAATTAAAAGTAGTAACCATAGTTGGCACCCGGCCCGAGATCATCAGGCTTGCGGAGTGTATCAAAAAGTGTGACCAGTTGTTTAATCATATCCTTATACACACCGGCCAGAATTATGACTATACGCTAAACGCGATATTTTTTGAAGACCTGGAGATACGCAAGCCAAACTATTTTCTGAATGTTGCCGGCAGCCACCTCGGTGAAACCATCGGAAACATTGTCGCGAAATCATTCGAGGTTTTAACTGCCGAAATGCCCGATGCTTTATTGGTATTGGGTGACACTAATAGCGTTCTGTGCACGATAGCGGCAAAAAGGCTTAAGATACCGATCTTCCACATGGAGGCAGGTAACCGTTGCTTTGATCAGAATGTGCCTGAAGAGATCAATCGGAAAATATCGGATCATATCAGCGATATTAACCTAACTTATACCGAACATAGTCGCCGCTACCTGCTTAGCGAAGGCTTCAGAAAAGATCATGTATTCGTAACCGGTTCACCGCTGAGAGAAGTGCTCAGCAAATATTCGGCAAAAATCAGCGCAAGTGACATAATAACTAAACTGGGCCTTAGCAAAGGAAACTACATTGTTGTAAGTGCTCACAGGGAAGAAAATATCGACCTGGATAATCATTTTGAACAATTAGCCGACAGTTTGAATGCCGTAGCCGAAAAGTACGGAATGCCGATTATATTTTCAACGCATCCCCGCACTCGTAAACGCATCACGGCAAATAATGTTAAATTTCATTCGCTTATCCGGAACGTCCAGCCGCTGGGTTTTTTCGATTACGTGAGTCTTCAGCAGCAAGCGTATATCGTACTATCCGATAGCGGCACAATAAGCGAGGAATCGGCCATGATGATGTTTCCCGCAATAAGCATTCGTACCAGCACGGAACGACCGGAAGCTGTAGATGCAGGCACTATAGTGCTGGGCGGCATTACACGCGACCAGGTGCTGCAGGCAATAGAAG
>JAFDZK010000438.1 GCA_018267005.1 Bacteroidota bacterium | reverse complement strand
GTGTAGGAGGTGTTGCAGGTGTATTGCTACACTACAGCCTTCGCTTACAGGAGTACCAGGTTAAATGAGATACGATGAAAGCCATACTGAATCATCTTTTTGAGAATAAGACGTTTACGCGCGAACAGTCGCGCGACATCCTGACCCGCATTGCGCAGGGCGAGTTCAATAACTCGCAAATGGCGGCGTTTATGACGGCCTATTGCATGCGCAGCATTACGGTAGATGAGCTGGAAGGCTTTCGCGATGCGATGCTCGATCTTTGCCTGCAAACCGACCTGGAGGCCGATCAACTGATCGATCTTTGCGGTACCGGCGGCGACGGCAAGGATACCTTTAATATATCCACACTGGCTTCGTTCGTGGTGGCCGGTGCGGGGTACAAGGTGGCCAAACATGGCAATTACGGCGTGTCCTCTGGCTGCGGTTCATCCAATGTGATGGAGTTTTTGGGCTATAAGTTTACCAATGATACCGATCACCTGAAAAAGAGCATCGATAAAGCCAATATCTGTTTCCTGCATGCGCCTTTGTTCCACCCCGCAATGAAGACGGTAGCGCCTATACGTAAAGAACTTGGCGTGAAGACTTTTTTTAATATGCTCGGCCCGATGGTAAATCCTGCTAAGCCGAACAACCAGATGGTTGGCGTGTTCAGCCTGGAACTGGCCAGGGTTTATGCTTATTTGTACCAGAAATCGGCGGTGAAATATACCATCCTAAACGCATTGGATGGATACGACGAAGTTTCGTTAACCGGTGACTTTAAAACCTTTTCCGCCGAAGGTGAAAAGATCAATACCATTGATGCGCTTGGTTTTGAAAGGCTTAGCCCGGAAGAAATTGCGGGCGGCAGCACGGTAAAAGACTCCGCGGATATATTTATGAGCGTTTTGAGTAACAAGGCGACATCGGCACAAACTAACGTGGTTTTATGTAATGCCGCGCTCGCTATCCGCACGATGAAGCCGGAAACAACATTCGGCGATTGTTTTTATGAGGCCGAAGAGTCGCTGACCGGTGGCAAAGCGCTTCAAAGTTTCCATGCATTGATCAACGTTAATTAAGCGATGAAAATAAAGGTTTGCGGAATGAAAGATCCTGGTAATATAAGCGCGGTTGCAGCCCTGCAGCCCGATTATATGGGATTTATCTTTTACCCGCAATCGCCAAGATTTGTGACAGAATTGGACATAATAGAGATTCCGGTCATTAAGACTGGCGTTTTTGTCAATGAAAATGTTGGAAAAGTGAAGAAACTTGCCGGCAAATACCAGTTAGACGCTATACAACTGCACGGCAATGAAAGCCCGGATTATTGCGAGGTATTTAAAGACAAAGTGATCGTAATAAAAGCTTTCGGCGTAGACGAGACTTTTGACTTTGAAATGCTTGTGCCTTATGCGGGCAAGGTTGATTACTTTTTGTTCGACACAAAAACCGGCACGCACGGCGGATCGGGATTGACATTCGATTGGTCGTTACTTAATAAATATCAATTGGATGTGCCGTTCTTTTTAAGCGGGGGATTGAGCCCGGAAAATATCCACGAAGTAAAGACGATCGGTCATCCGCAATTTTACGGAGTCGATCTGAACAGTAAGTTTGAAGTCGAGCCGGGATTGAAAGACGTTGATAAATTAATAGAGGCTTTTGAAATATTAAGATGAAATACGGAGTAAACGAACAAGGCTATTACGGCGATTTCGGCGGAGCATATATCCCGGAAATGCTCTATCCGAACATCGAAGAATTGCGGCAGCAATATGCCAAAATACTCAACGATGCGGATTTTAAAGCCGAATACGACCAGCTTTTGAAGGATTACGTCGGGCGGCCGTCACCTTTGTATCATGCCAAAAGGTATTCGGAAAAGTATGGCGCCAATATCTTTTTCAAACGGGAAGACTTGAACCATACTGGTTCTCACAAGATCAATAATGCCATCGGGCAGATATTACTGGCAATCCGTTTAGGAAAAAAACGTATCATCGCCGAAACCGGCGCCGGTCAGCATGGCGTAGCCACGGCTACCGTTTGCGCGCTGAAAGGTATCGAATGCGTGGTTTACATGGGCGAAGTGGATATGGAGCGCCAGGCACCCAACGTGGCCCGTATGAAAATGCTCGGCGCTAAAGTGGTTCCGGCCACTTCGGGAAGCAAAACATTAAAAGACGCTACCAATGAGGCCATGCGCGACTGGATTAACAACCCCGTTGACACGCATTACATTATCGGCTCGGTAGTAGGGCCATATCCCTACCCAGAAATGGTGGCACAGTTCCAGTCCATCATTTCATTGGAAACCAAAAAGCAATTGCTGGAGCAGACCGGCAGTGAGTTGCCGCAATATGTGCTGGCTTGCGTGGGCGGCGGCAGTAATGCCATGGGCATGTTCTACCACTTCCTGGATGACGAATCGGTAAAATTAATCGCCGTAGAAGCGGCGGGGCAGGGTGTGGATAGCGGCCATTCGGCAGCCACTACTTTTTTAGGAAAAGAAGGCGTTTTGCATGGCAGCCGTACCATCCTGATGCAAACCGATGATGGGCAGGTAGTGGAGCCTTATTCCATTTCGACTGGCCTGGATTACCCCGGTATCGGTCCGCAGCACGCACA
>JAFDZK010000437.1 GCA_018267005.1 Bacteroidota bacterium | reverse complement strand
AGCTCTATACGCGAACTGTACGCGACAAAATACTTCAATGGCAAAATGCCCAAACAAAGCCTATATTACAGCGAAATGAAAGTAACAATGCTTGGAACTAAATATGCTTTGCTTACAGGAAAATTCACGTTAAAAGCCAATGGTAATCTGCCGGAACGCTCGGGCCGTTATTCATTAGTCATGGTGCTGACCAGCGATGGCTGGAAGATACTGCATGACCATTCAGGGTAGGCGATTTGGCTTTCATTTTTAAAAATGGGGAAAATTTCGTATATTGTATGATTAGGTTCTTTGGAATATCGGGCCAAATTTCCAAGCACGTGACAGGTGTGAACGGGAACAAAATTAATTAGACGGCTTTTTTTAATTTATTCATTATTAAGTTTTTGAGATTAATACAGTGCCGTAAAGTGGCTCAAAAGTGTCAAAATGTGCACTAAGAAGGTGCGGATTACGGCTGCAGAAGACAGCAAACGGTTCATCGTGTTAAATCGACTCTCTGTCTACACATTCAACTGATTTATCCGCTTTGTTTTGCATTTTCCTGTTATATGTCTACCTTTAGTTGTGTCATTTGAACACAATAGATTATAAATCTCTTTCTCTCGATAAGCTATGATCAAAAATATTACCCGCCCGGCGATTTATGCCGTTGGCTCGCTGTCGCTTCTGGCATCTGCAGTAGCTCTATGCAGCAGCACTCCAAGGAATAGTGTGGCCAAATGGACTGCCTCTGCGCCCGATAGTTCGGGTATCGTACTGGTAAAGAACCCAAATGGCCCGACATTGGGATATTCTACCAGGTCGGGTATTAAAATATTAACCGTAGATGGGTTGGCGTTCAAAGACCTGAACCGAAACGGTAAGCTCGACAAATACGAGGACTGGAGGCTGCCGGTGGGCGAAAGGGCAAAAGATCTGGCCTCGCAGCTGTCCATCGACCAGATAGCCGGCCTGATGTTGTACAGCGCCCACCAGGCTATACCGGCAATGTCGCCTCGCGGATTCGGTGCAGGCACCTACAATGGCAAGCCCTACGCCGCCGGGATGGATGCGGCCGAGGTAACCGATCAGCAAAAGGATTTCCTGATCAAAGATAACCTGAGGCACGTCCTGATCACCTCGGTGCAAACACCGGAAGTAGCTGCCCGCTGGAACAACAATGTCCAGGCCCTGGTGGAAGGCGTTGGTTTTGGTATTCCCGCCAATAACAGCTCCGATCCGCGCCATGGCACTAATGCAGGCGTGGAATACACTGCCGGGGCCGGAGGCAGAATATCGCAATGGCCAGACCAATTAGGGCTGGCTGCTACCTTTGATCCGGCCGTAGTACAGGAATTCGGCCACATCGCCGCGCAGGAGTACCGGGCGTTAGGTATCAGCACGGCTTTATCGCCTCAGATCGACCTGGGCTCGGAACCACGATGGGTACGCATCAACGGCACGTTCGGCGAGGACCCGCAATTGGATGCAGATATGGCAAGGGCTTACGTAGACGGTTTTCAAACCTCGACCGGAGCGAGCGAGATCAAAGACGGATGGGGCTATCAGAGCGTAAACGCTATGATGAAACACTGGCCCGGTGGCGGTCCGGAAGAAGGTGGAAGGGACGCCCACTTCGCTTATGGCAAATTTGCGGTTTATCCGGGCAATAATTTTGACGAACACCTGATCTCATTTGTCGATGGCGCGCTTAAGCTTAACGGTAAAACCAAAATGAGCGCGGCGGTGATGCCCTACTATACCATATCATATGGGAGGGATACCAAAGACAAGGAAAACGAAGGCAACAGCTATAATAAATACCTGATCACCGATCTGCTCCGTCATAAATACCACTTTGATGGCGTTGTTTGTACCGACTGGGGCGTTACCGCCGACGAGGGTAAAAAACCAGACGAGTTCCAGGGTAAATCATGGGGTATGGAAACCAAAACGGTGGCCGAGCGTCATTACAAAATACTGATGGCGGGCGTCGACCAGTTCGGCGGTAATAACGATTCAAAGCCTGTTATCGAGGCTTACAATATGGGGGTTAAAGACCATGGCGAAGCTTTTATGCGTGCACGGTTCGAGCAATCGGCGGTACGGTTGCTGACCAATATTTTCAGAACGGGCCTTTTTGAAAATCCTTACTTAGACGTGGAGCATACCAGGGCAACTGTAGGTAATCCTGATTTTATGAAGGCAGGTTATGAGGCACAGTTGAAATCGATTGTACTATTGAAAAACCATAACAACGTGCTGCCACTGAAAACAGGTATAACAGTATACGTTCCGAAAAAGTACACACCGTCTATGAAAGGCTTTTTTGGCCCTCCGTCAAAGGAACGTTGGGATGAGGCGGTAAAACCTGAGCTATTGGACCGCTATTTCAAGTCAACCGACGATCCATCCAAAGCCGATTGCGCCATTGTGTTCGTAAGCAGCCCGTACGGTGGCGCCGGTTACGACAGCGACGATGCAGCCAAAGGCGGTAACGGTTATGTGCCCATTACGCTCCAATACAGCGAATACAAGGCGGATTACGCCCGTGAGCACAGCATTGCAGCCGGCGATCCATCGGAGCCGACCGTTCATGATCGTACCTATAAGGGCAAAACCGTTACCGCGGGTAATTATGCCG